>NZ_JBNARB010000013.1:0-67699 GCF_049723235.1 Thermovenabulum sp.
ATTTTTTTATATTAATAAATCAAAATTTATGAAAGGAATTTGTCAAAATAAATAATTCAATATTGATAATTTTAAGCATTTTTATGGTATAATATTTTAAATTATAAAAACCGGTTTAAGATTTTCCTGAGAAAAGGGGTGAAAATTTTGCGCAGAGCCGTATTTTCGGTGCTTGTACATAATGAGTACGGGGTTGTAACCAGGATATCAGGGCTTTTTACCAGGAGGGGGTTTAATATAACCAGCTTCACCGGGGAAGAGACGGAAAACCCGAAAATATCAAGGATCACCATTGTAGCCGAGGGAGATGAAAGGGAGCTGGACCAGATTAAGAGCCAGGTGGAAAAGCTGGTGGATGTGATAAAGGTAGTGGAATTGGACGTAAAAGCTTCGGTTCAAAGGGAACTTGCCCTTATCAAGGTCAAAACCGATGACAAAAACAGGACGGAAATCTTTCAAATTGCTGAATCCTTCAGGGGGAAAATCGTGGATATCGAGCCCGAATCGGTAATTATTGAAATAACCGGTGACCTGGAAAAAATAAAGGCTTTTTTAAACATGATGAAGCATTACACCATTATCGAAAGCGTGAGGACGGGGATAATAGCCCTGCAGAGAGGAAAAAAAGGAATTTTGGATGAAGATGACACAAATGAGTCAAAGGAGGCTAAAATATGATAAGCGACAGGGTTAAAAAAGGATTTCAGAGGGCACCCCACAGGTCCCTTTTTTACGCGATGGGATTTACCGGGGAAGAACTGGAAAGGCCTATCATAGGTGTTGTAAACTCCAAAAGTGAAATAATTCCCGGCCATGTACATTTAGACAGGATAGCTTCTGCGGTAAAAACGGGAATTTTGATGGCGGGGGGCACTCCCGTGGAGGTGCCCGCAATAGGCATCTGCGACGGTATTGCCATGAACCATGTGGGCATGAAATATCCCCTCGCCAGCAGGGAACTTATTGCCGATTCCATTGAAGCCTTAGCGATAGCCCATGCCTTCGATGGGCTCGTCCTTATCCCCAACTGCGACAAAATTGTCCCGGGAATGCTTATGGCCGCGGCCCGGCTCAATATACCCGCAGTAGTGGTAAGCGGAGGGCCAATGTATGCGGGAAGGCTAAAGGGTAAAAAGATAGACCTCTCTACCTGCTTCGAAAGTGTGGGGAAATACAGCCAGGGGAATATAACCGATGAGGAATTGGAGGAAATAGAAAAAAGCGCGTGCCCCGGCTGCGGTTCCTGTGCCGGGCTTTTTACGGCAAACTCCATGAACTGTATGGTGGAAGCTCTCGGGATGGGGCTTCCGGGCAACGGCACAATTCCCGCCTATGAAGGGGCAAGAATAGCCCTTGCCAAAAAAGCGGGAATGGCGGTAATGGAACTCGTAAAAAAGGACGTGAAGCCCAGGGATATAATGACGAAAAAAGCCTTTGAAAATGCCATTGCCGTGGATATGGCCATGGCCGGATCTTCCAATACGGTGCTTCATCTCCTGGCCATTGCCCATGAAGCGAAGGCGGATGTGGACCTTAAGCTCTTTGACGAAATCAGCGCAAAAACCCCGAATCTCTGTAAAATAAGCCCGAGCGGTGAACACAGAATGGAGGACCTGCACGGGGCGGGGGGAATACCGGCCATTATGAAGGAGCTCTCAAAAATAGGTTTAATTCACTTAGATCAATTGACGGTAACCGGAAAAGCGGTAGGTGAAAATATAGAAAATGTACGGATTCCGGATGGGGATGTCATAAGGACGGTGGAAAATCCATACAGGGAGACGGGCGGCCTTGCGGTGCTTTTTGGGAACCTGGCGCCCGATGGGGCTGTGGTGAAGGAAGCCGCCGTGGCTCCGGAGATGCTCTACCACGAGGGCCCGGCCAGGGTATTCGATTCGGAGGAAGAAGCCGTTGATGCTATTTTAAACGGCAAAATAAATAAGGGGGATGTGGTTGTAATAAGGTACGAAGGGCCCAAAGGCGGTCCCGGAATGAGGGAAATGCTTTCACCCACCTCGGCCATAGCGGGGATGGGACTTGATAAAGAAGTAGCCCTGATTACCGACGGCAGATTTTCCGGCGCCACCCGGGGAGCTTCCATAGGGCATGTATCTCCCGAAGCCATGGAAGGAGGGCCAATTGCCCTTATCAAAGACGGGGACAAAATCAGGATCGATATTAAGGGTAGGAGGCTGGATGTTTTGCTGACTCAGGAAGAACTTAAGGAGAGGAAAAAATCCTGGGTATGCCCACCCCCCAAGGTGAAGGAAGGGTATTTAGCCCGCTACAGCCGGATGGTAACCTCCGCCTCAACGGGTGCGGTTTTAGTATAATAAAAAACTATATAAAAATTGCTTTTAAAAGCTGCGAAAATTTTAAAAATCGCAGCTTTTATTTTTAAGTTTTAAGAAAATCGTCTTTTTCCGGGATTAACTTCGAGAAAAAAATGTCGATAAAAAAATTAAAAAGGATTTATTAACAACTGTGGAAAGCATGTGGATAAATTATACACAATGGGGAAAAACCATCTTAACCTGCGTTAAATCTAAAGGACAAGGGGAGCAAATTATCAACACCTGTGGATAACTTTGTGGATAATCTGGATAATTTTCTTTTAAAAGGATTTTAATGGTTTTTTGTCGAATTAAATAATAAAATTTTCGCAATAAATGACAATTTATTTTACGTTTATATAGAAAAAATTACCGGGGGTGGAGTCGGTGTCGAATGTAAATAGAATGAGGACACTGCATAAATTTTTATCTATAATAATACTTATATCCCTTATTGTAACCTTATTCCCATATAAGCCAGCTTTTGCGGATGTGCCGGTAATTTCGGGAATCACTCCCTTCAGTGGAAGCGCTGCGGGAGGGGAAACAGTCACTATTAATGGGCAGAATTTTGCTCCTGCCAATAAAATAAAGGTGCTCTTTGGAAGCATAGAGGCTAAGGTTATTTCGGTGGATTCGACGGGGACACTGATTACCGTTGAAACCCCCTCCTATCCCCAGCTGGGGAGCGTCAGCGTCACGGTCAAAAATTCCGACACCGAGGTGGCCATATCCGACCCGTCCGGTGGAGGTGGATTTACATATTTGCAGAGTAAACCCCAGATAGACTCCGTTTCCCCTTTGACCGGCACCGCAGGGACGGAGATCACCATTACCGGAAAGGAATTCATGAAGGATATAGATTCCCAGAGAAAGCTAATTGTTCAAATAGGTGGCTATGTGGCATCAAAGATAACCTATGTCAGCTCAACGGTAATAAAGGCTGTTGTTCCTGCCATGTTTATCGGTTACAAGGATATCCGGGTGGAAAATCCTGATGGCGGAACTGCTATTTATTACCCGGCGGAAGACAGCAAAAAGTTTTACTACCAGAAAAGCACTCCGACCGTAACCAGCATAACCCCAGCAAAAGGCCCCATTAATACCGCAACAGAGATAACCATAAAGGGTACAAACTTTGTTGCGGGCTATTATCCGGGCACTCAAACCCCTATAACAACCGTTACCGTAGGTGGTGTTTCTGCAACCGACGTGCAGGTGATAAGCGAGACCACAATTGTGGCTAAAACCCCACCCCTTTCAACCCTCGGGCCACAGCATGTGATCGTAACCGTTGACGGGGTAAGTGCTATAAAAGAGAACGGTTTTACTTATATATCAAACCCTAAAATAGATGCAGTTAGTCCAAATAATGGAAGCGTACTCGGGGGCACTTCGGTAAGCATTACGGGTTCAGGATTTATGAACGGAGCAACGGTAAAATTCGGAGCAAATACGGCAAAAAATGTGGTTGTTCAAAGTTCCACTTTAATTACAGCTACACTGCCTGAAAGCACTGTTTCGGGTCTTGTAGCCGTTACGGTAACAAATACGGATGGCGGAAGCTATACAAAGGATAATGCTTTTGAATACACGAGGACTACTCCTGTTATAGAAAAAGTATCAAATACCATGGATTTTACCGGGCCTGCAGAAGGCAGTGTGCTCGGAAACGAGTGGATATATATAAAAGGGGCAAAATTTGGGGATGACGGTTATCCCGATGAAGTTAAGGTGTATTTTGGAACAAAGTCTGCTTTAGAAGTTCGATTAACAAAAACGGCACAAGGGGATTACATAGCTGCCTTAACACCTCCTAGCAGCGTTGAAGGCACCGTAACATTGAAGGTGGTAAATAAGGATGGAGGTACTGCTGCTGCCTCTTTTACCTATACGAGGAGTAAGCCTGTGATAACGGATATTTTCCCCACATCCTCTACAACCACAAAGCAGGAAGATGTAACTATTACCGGTTACGACTTCATGGATGGGGCAAAGGTTTACTTCGGAAGCTATGAGGCAAAAAACGTTGTTGTGTCTACTGTTGAAGGGTTAAAGATCATTAAAGCAACTATTCCCGAAAGTCCGTCACCGGGGCTTGTGGATGTAAAAGTGGTAAACCCCGATCAGGGCACGGCGGTTTCCCCGAAGAAGTTTGAGTATGTAAAGAGCAATCCTGAGGTGACCTCTGTTGTCTACGAAAAGGATGTGGGGCAGTACGTATACGCACCTGTTAACGCGGATATTGAGTCCCTTATGAATATAAAGGTTAATGTTGGGACCACGAAAGGCGGCAACAACGTCAGGATAGAAGGCAAGGACTTTTCAAGCAATGCTGCAGTTACTGTAGGAGGAAAAGCGGCTATAAATGTAAAGGTAACCAAAGAATCGCCTGAAAGGCACATAATAACCTTTGTAACACCTCTTGGAGATGTAGGGGTAAAAGACGTTGTTGTGCAAAATCCTGACGGCTCAAAGGTTACTGTGCCCTTTAAATACGTTATATCTCCTACAATAACCGGCATCACCCCTTCAACGGGCACCACGGAAGGGGGAGACATAGTAGAGATTTCCGGCACTAACTTTGCAGGTAAGGCTGAGGATATTAAGGTATTCTTCGGAGGGGCTGAAGCACAGATTCAAAGTGCTTCATCAACTAAGATAGTGGTGAAAACCCCAAGGAATCAGGAAGGCGCAAAAAATGTCACGGTGATAAACCTTACCGACTACGGCATTGACATAAAAAAGGAAGGTTTCACCTATGTTTTGCCTCCGAGCAATCCGCAAATAGAAAGCATAAGCCCTTTAAGCGGACCGACGACCGGAGGCACCGAAATAACCGTTGTGGGCTATGACATAAGAAGCGGTGCAAAGCTTTACATCGACGGGAAGGAAGCTACGGTTACTTCAATAGAAGTAAAAGAGGAAATGTTAGAAGGCGGCGTTGTTTATAAAACCACCTTGAAAGCAATCACACCGCCAGGTACCGCAGGGGAAAAAGAGGTCAAAGTGATAAACTCCGATGGGAAATATGCTCTTTCGCCAAAACCCTTTACTTACAAAATACCCGAAAAGGCATTATCCATTACCAGCATAACGCCCAATAAAGGCTCGGTGCTCGGCGGCACCTCGGTAACCGTAAAAGGTGCAAATTTTGTAAAAAGAGAATTGGTAGAAGGCACAATTTACCGAAAGACTAAACTCACCATAGGCGGCAATGAAGCATACAACGTAGATGTGAAGGATGACCTCATAACCATTACCGCGCAAACCCCGGGCGGCTCCTTGGGGGCCCAGGATGTTATAGTAAAGGTGGTAAAGGTGGATGAATCCAAAAATCCCGAAGAGGAATTGGAAATAGAAAGCTCCGCGGTTTTAAAGGGAGGCTTTACCTATGAACTCCCGAAAAGCCAGCCTGAGATTACAAAAGTAGTAGCCTACAACTCGAGAACGGGGCAGGAAGAGCCTGCGGTGGGCCCGGTAGGCGGAGGAACCATTGTAAGGATATACGGCGAAGAGTTTATTGCCGAATCGGGCGGAAAGAGGTTGGAGGTATATTTCGGCAAGAACAAAGCCAATATTGTTGAGGTCGTAAGTTCAGGGCTCATTCAGGCGATAACCCCTTCGAGCACGCAGGTAGGAGCGGTTGATGTAAAGGTGGTAAATCCCGACGGCGGGGAAGCGGTAGCTTACGGAGGATTCATATATAAAGGCAACAACATAATAGTGACGGGTATTACCCCGAACAGCGCAAGCGTCCTCGGAGGGGTTAATGCAATAGTCTTCGGCGCAAATTTCATAGAGGGCACTCAGGTGACCATAGGCGGAGAAGCAGCGCTTAATGTAGTTGTTGAAAGCCCGACGAAGATTTCGCTGACAGTACCGCCAAATACGCCGGGTCTAAAGGATGTGGTTGTACAAAACAGCTTCGGAAGTGCAACACTTCCAAAGGCTTTCCTCTATTTTGTAGAACAGACAAAACCTGTAATAACTGGAATAACTCCGGATTTTGGTAAATCTACCGGAGGTGACAAAATAACCATTACCGGTCAGGACTTTATGGCAGGCCCCAACACAAAGGTTTTCATAGGTGAAAATCAAGCCCAGCAGGTAAATGTGAAGAGCACTACCGAAATAGAGGTAATCACTCCTCCCGGAACGCCGGGATGGAGGAGCATAACGATTATAAACAGCGATGGGGGCACATATACTCTATCCAACTGCTTTAAGTATATAAGCACCCCTATCATCGAATCTTTAACTCCGTCAAAAGGGCCTGTTGAAGGGGGAATGTACTTAGAAATCAAGGGCAAAAACTTTATGCCGGGGCTTAGTGCAAGGTTTGTGGGCGGTTTTGTCTATGAGGGGCAAAATTATATAGACCTTCAAAACATACAGGTGATAAGCGAAAACCTCATAAAAGCCTTTACCCCGCCTTCACCGGGAGGATATAAGGGCTTTGTGGACCTTGAAATTATAAACCCTGATGCAGAAGGGACTTTTGGAAGGGCCAAAAAGGAAGGGGCATACCTTTATAAGGACACCTATACAAAGCCCGAAATTTACTATATTACACCCAATAAAGGACCCGTCGACGGCGGTACCGATGTAACCATAACCGGCAAGGATTTTGCAAAGGATGCCGCTGTGGTTTTTAAAGATAGCTTTTCGCCAAGTGTAGTATATAGAAACTCTACGACCTTGATAGCAAAAACACCGCCGGGTAAGGAAGGTACCGTTGATGTGCAGGTGATAAATCTAAGCGACGGCGGTTTTGCAAAAAAAGAAGGAGGATTTACTTACACTGTGCCCCGCAGTTCTCCCAGGATAATTTCGGTAGTCCCCAACAAGGGAAGCTCTGAAGGAGGCACTCCGGTTACAATTTACGGAAGTGACTTCAGGGAAGGTATAATAGTCCTGATAGACGGCAAGGAAATTCCAAATGACAAAGTAAACCTGATAAGTCCCACTGAGCTCAGGATAAAGACACCTGTAGCCGATACATACGGCAAAAAGGCGGTAACCGTTGTAAACCAGGACGGTGGGATGTTCACATTAAAGGATGGCTTTGAATACGTTCCTCCTGCTACACTGCCGGTTATTACAAATGTTACCCCCACTCAGAGTACAGTATTCGGCGGTGCCCTTGTCAGGGTATTTGGCAAAAACTTTGTCCCGGGGGCAAAGATATACTTTGGCGGTGTAGAAGCGCAGGAGGTTGCGGTGGACGAAACGGGAGAGCTTGCCACATGCGTAACCCCTGCATATAAGACGGGAAGTGCCGATGTTTTAATAAACGGCAAATATCCGGTAGAGGTTATTTTGGTAAATCCCGATGGAGGCCTTGCTTTATACCAGGAAAATTTCTACTTCGTTGTTCCCGAATCAAGGCCCAAAATACTGGAGATAAATCCAAGCAAAGGTCCCAAAACGGGAGGAAACCTTATTACCATAGAAGGCGTGGATTTTAGGAAGGATGCCAAGGTGTTTATAGGTACTAAGGAAGCTAAGGTGGAAAAAATTGAAGACGACCAGGGCAGGCTTTCCACCGATGAAGGCTTTGTATCTGGGGTTAAGATAACTGTAGAGGTGCCGACGGGTGATACAGGCAAAGTGGATGTAAGGGTCTTAAACCCCGATGGAGGCCTTGCCGTCCTTTCCAGGGGATATGAATATTTAAACATTGCCGGCGAGGTGAAACTGGAATTTATTAACCCCAGGGAAGGAGCGGTTTCGGGGGGGACTCCCTTTGTCATCAAGGGCAGCGGTTTTGTAAACCCCGTGAGCGTATATTTCGGAGGAGAGCTGGCCAAAAACGCCACTGCGGTGGACAACAGCACCATAAAAGGCTACACCCCACCCAATACGCCGGGTAAAAAGGATGTGGTGGTGCTAAACGGCAACGGCCTTTCCGGGGCTTTAAAGGACGGCTTTGAATATAAGGTACCAGAGAAATACCCGAGAATTACCGGGATTGACCCGGCAAAAGGCCCTGCATACGGCGGTATTGAGGTTAACATCTACGGTGAAAACTTTTTGAGCAGCGCAAAGGTGTTTATCGGCGAAAACGAAGCTCAGGTAACCCTTGTAGAGCCAAATCACATAAAGATAATTCTTCCGCCGGGAGAGCTGGGGGCAAAGGATGTAATAGTTATAAACCCCGATACGGGAATTGACGTTCTGGAAGAGGGCTTTACTTATGTAGATTTCCCAAAAATTGAAAAAGTCGAGCCCTCCGAGGGCCCTGTGGAAGGCGGAACCGAAATTACAATTACCGGAAAAAACTTTAAGCCGGGACTTGTGGTGCTCATAGGAGGAAAAACCGCGCAGAACGTAAATGTGGCAGGAGAAACAAAAATTACTGCAAAGACTCCACCCCATACTGCCGGTTATAAGGACGTTAAAGTTATAAATCCGGACGGTGCGGAGGCTACCTTAAAAGACGGATTTTACTATAAACCCCCCAGGACAAAGCCTGAAGCCCCCGCAAACCTCTGGGCCGCAGGTTTTGACAAGACTACAATTAAACTTTCCTGGGATCCTTCACTGAATGCCAACTATTATGAAATTTACGGAGCACAAGGTAGCAGTTCCAATTACAAATACATCGGCAAAACGGCGGATACGGTATTTTTCGCCACCGGGCTGTCGCCCGATACAAAGTACTACTTCAAAGTGAGGGCAGTTAATGAACTGGGAGTTTCGGATTTTTCCTATGCTGACTACGCCTATACAAAAAAAGGAGAACTGGAAAACCTTTTAGAGCTCCCTTACGATTATTCCGAGGACAAGAGCAAATCCCAGGTGACCGTTTATATAAAAAGCGAAGGGATTTTGAAGGATCGGGGTTACAAAGTTACGGTGAAATCCGGTAAGGCTTTAAACTACAAAAATTACACCGCTTATCTG
This sequence comes from Thermovenabulum sp., assembly GCF_049723235.1. NCBI lineage: Bacteria > Bacillati > Bacillota > Clostridia > Thermosediminibacterales > Thermosediminibacteraceae > Thermovenabulum > Thermovenabulum sp. Next base: position 9,243 of record NZ_JBNARB010000013.1, read on the forward strand.
CCCCTTGGAATCCTCTCTAAGGTAAGCTCTGTAACCCTTGTCTTCGATGAAGTGGTTATAAATTTAAATTCCGGATCCCTTTACTCGTATAAAATTGCTTCTTTGAGCGAAAAAGAAAAAGAAGACACGAGCCTGATAATCAAAGTTAAAAGGGCAGAAGGCAAAGAAAGGGATGAGCTTTTAAAGGGCCTTTCTAAAGGGGATATCATCCTTTCCGGGCCGGTTTACGTGGACTTCGAGTATAAAGCCCTTAAGTTCTACGTGAAGCCCGATTATGTGAAAGCAAACCTTTACATGGATTACGATTACAGCACCTTTTATCAAAAAGGGCTGAAGAGCGCGGATTTGAAAAAATACGATGATAAAAACCGTTCCTGGACGAAGGTTTATGAAGCGGCCGGATACTACTTCACTTCGGGGGGAATAATAACCGCCCCGGGCTACTACGGGGTCATGGGAAGGTAAAAAAAGCGTGCAGGAGGCGTCTTAAGAGGGAAGGAGAGGGTATGATGCATTATTACGAAAATAGTAGGAATAAAAATTGTTGTAATATGCGTTTTTTTAAAAAGAAAGTCTTTTTTTCCGGGAGATTAAATATATGTAACGCTCTTTTGATATTAATTCTGGCTTTAAGCATGGTCATAAGTCCTCTTCTTCCATTTCCTGCGGCATCTGCCGGGGAAGGCGGCTACAAAGGGGTGCCTTATGCAGGAGTTTTTCAAAAAACTTTTGATTTTCAGGATACAAAAAATCACTGGGCGGAATCTTCAATAAAAAGAGTTTACGCCCTTTTACTTATGACGGGTGATGGGAAAAGGTTTTATCCCGGGAGGATTTTAAAGAGGGAAGAAGCCCTTTCGGTGCTGATGAGACTTTTTTCTGAAAAAGCGAAAAATAATGGGGCAAAAAACCTGCCCGGCTCGACAGCTGCAGCTCAGATTAAAGCCTCCGAATGGGCAAAAGAGGATATCCTGAAGGCAAAAAATGCGGGAATAATTTCCGATGAGGAATTAAATACAACGGATTTTACCCTGCCCGCTTCCCGGGAAGAGGTATTTTATTTTACGGCGAAAGCCCTGAACTTACCGGCAGAGGAGAACTACGACCGAAACCTTTCGGTATTTCAGGATGCCGGCGAAATAGATTATAAAAAGGCGGGTTATATAGCCGCTCTCTTTGAAAAGGGCTATATTTACGGTTCGGCAGGGAAGCTTTACCCTAAAAAGTCCATTTCGAGAGCGGAATTTGCCGCCTTTTTGGACAGGTTTTTGGAAAAAGATTCATCACCTTACACGGTTAATGAGGGGAAGGTAACGGGCAGGGATTCCGGATTTATTCAAATAAGGCTGTATACCGGCGAAAATATTAAAATAGATAGGGTAGCGGGAAGCCTTGATTTTCCGGTATTGAAAGGGAAAAATCTTTATCTTTCGGATTCCCTTAATGCGGGCGATCAGGTTAAATTGTTTATAAAAAATAATTCCGTTTTACTCGCTCAGGTTCTCGGTACGGGGGAAAAGGCTCTTTCCGGGAGCATAGAAAAATACGATCCATCAAAAAGGCTGATGGTGTTAAAGGCAGATGACGGAAATAATAAGAATTATTACTTGGTCAGCGGAGCCGAGGTCTACATGGGCCAGGAAAGGGTGAGCGAAAAGGAAATACAATCCGGGGTTGAGGCTACGATCCGGGTATTTGGGGACAGGGTTTTTGCGGTATACCTGAAAGGGGAAGATTATCAGGCTCCCCGGGAAATGACACTAAAAGGGATGGTGCTAACGGTAAGCGCTGAAAATGATGCCGTAAAGGTTACTCTGGTAAATTTTGACGGAGAGGATCGGGTTTACGAGGAATTTTACGCATACCCCGATACCGAAGTGCTGAAAGCCGGGGAAAAGGTGGATTATGAAAATATAAGCCCTGGAGACGAATTGGAAGCTAAGGTGATTTCTTCAGGGCAGACAAAAAAAGCCCTGCAGGTAAGCCTTCTCCCCGGTGAGGGAGTAAACGCAATTTTAAAAGGCAAAATAGAAAAATCTGATTTTAACGGGGCCCTTTTGCTTTCTAATGTAAAGGAATTTTTTATGGGGAGGTTCTACGATAAAGGAAGGCTTTTCAAAATAAATATAGATGGGGATACCAGAGCCTACCTCTCGGGAGAAAGTATTCCCATAGTAGACATTTTCAAACTGCAGGGGAAAGAAGCCTATGTGGCCTGTTCGGGGGATGAAAAAAACTATAAAGCCCTGAAAGTGGTAGTAAAAAACGGGGACGAATATTTAGAAAACGGATTTTTTAAACCCGTGTGGTCTTTAAACATCATTAACTTTACCGGCTCTCAGGGCACCTTCGATGATTCCACCATTGCATCCTGCAACGATACAATAATTTTACCGGAGGTGCTGGAAGAACAAAAAGAAGCCTTTGCGGTATTTAATAAGGAAGGTAATTCTATAAGAATTCCGGTTCTTTACCAGCCCGTCTATTATCCTTCGGATATCAGCATTATTAAGGGCAAAATTTATGAAATCCGGGAAGACAGCGTGGGTATCAAATACCAGAGGGATCTTTACAAAAACGATTGGAGCAGTAAGGATTCCGCTATAAATTACCACAACCTAAAGGATTCGCTTTGCTTTGTGGACTTTATATCCTCAAAGGCAAAGGTTCTGACCAAAGAGGATTTTATTAAGGACAGGTTCTACAAAAATTACTACTACAAAGAGGCTTATCTGGTGAAGAAAAAGGACTCGGTCCTGGGAATTGTACTGGTGGATGAGGAAAAGGAAGATATAATAAGCCTCGGCAGGATTTCGTCAATTGCAGTGCCACCAGAGGTGGCGACCGTTGAAAGGATGCAGGATTTCAGCCCCTTTAACGGCAAATGGAATTACGATTCCGCTTCCCTGGATATAAACCTCAGCGGGGCGCTGGTGATAAAAGAAGGAAAAATCCTTGACCCTTACGGGCTGAATGTAGGCGACAGGATATATTTTATAAGGGATAACAACCGGGCTTTAGTAATTTTTAAATTCTAAATTATAGAGGGATAAGCCATGAAAAAACTGCAAAAAATTAAGATATTTTTGGGTATGAACCTGATATTAGCCCTCGCCTTATTCCTATTTCCGATTCGAGCCTTTGCCCTTCCGGGCTATGAAGGAGGAATAAAAAATGAGGTGGAGTACGCTGAGCCCCTTTTCCTGACGGGAGAACCGGTGCTTTTAAAGGGAAAGGTGACAATAACCGAAGGCAGGGTAAAAAACGGCAAAAGGCAGGACAGGATAAGCTACAGCCTTTCCGATGAGCAAAAAAATGTACAGCTTTCAAGGAGCCTTACTTTCGATGTAACGGTGAGAGAAATAAAGGAAGAGAGGCAGGTAATAGAAGATGCCGTTCTTTCCCGGTTCAGCGAAAACATCACTGTAAAGCGAGGAAAAACGCAGGATAGGTACAGCCTGGTTTCTTATTCCTTTTCCTCCTCTCAGGTTACCGATATTACACCTTCGGTGGATTATACCTCCCTGAATTTCGGCGGAAGGAAGGTCTACTCGATAAACCGGGATGAAGGGGAAGTGGTAGTGGAATTTTCTTCAAAAGGGGTAGAATACAAAAGCCCTTTCGGCGGCGTGGAAATCCGAAAGGGTACATATCTTATTACCTGCAGCAGGAAGGAAAACTCAAAACAGAATATTCCCGCCCATTCCTGGGATGCTAAAATAGGTTCGGAAATATACCGGGAAATAACGAGGGATTTATCCTATATCAAAAACGATCCAAAGCTCATAAGCTTCGAGGGAGGATTTCTGGAGGAAACCAGAGAGTTTTCGCGGATGAAATACGATTACGACCTCCCCAGGATGAAGGATGGTGTCCCGCTTTCGTCAGGCAGGAATTCGGGGGCAATGGAAAAGACCCTGGAAACGTCGCCGGTTAGCAAGCGGATGCAAATCGTGAAGGCGGCAGATTTGAAAAACCACTGGGCAAAAGAAGATGTGGAAAAGCTCCTGTCCCTTGGAATACTGGTACAAACGGGAAACTATTTTTACCCGGAAGGTTACGAAAAAAGGGGCAATTTTGCGAAGGCCCTTGGAAGGCTTATGGATTCGCCTTCAAGGGTTTCTAAGATCCTGGAAGGAAGCGGAGCGGGCCTTTTAAAAAACCCCGGTACAAATGACGGCAAATCCTTATACGATGATGTGAGTGAAAAAGAGAACGGCTACGAATACATCGAGAGCCTCTACCGGTTCGGTGTAATGGAGGGGACTGCTTACCGGCTCTTTTCCCCCGATAAAACCCTTACCAGGGCGGAAGCGGTAACTTCCCTTGTAAGAGCCCTGGGCCTGATGAATGCGGCAGGAGAATATCCGGGGAGCACGGGGTTTCTCGATGATGACTCCATTCCCTCCTGGGCAAAAAGAGCGGTTTTTGCGGCAAAGGAGCTGGGGCTTGTAAAGGGGGACAGGGCAGGCTTTTTTAGACCTTTTGACCCGCTGACAAAAGCGGAATCGGCGGTACTGCTTTCCAGATTTTTAAGTTATTTAAAGGATGATATTAAAAAGGATTTCATAAAAAGGAGCTTGAGTTTTTAAAGGCTTTTTAAAGCCTTTTTTTATTTTGCCTGCATAAAAAACCGTACCGGGCAAAAAACTATAAAAAAACAGGAAGTGAAGGAATATGACCCTGGAGGATTTTATTAATTCCTTCAATATAACTCAGGTGATAATTTTTATAGCTTCCGGTCTTTTTCTTCTTCTTGTAGACAGGCCGTATTTGAAAAAAAAGGGTTATACACGGGATGAGAAGTTCTGCACTGCCGTAGGGTTTTTCTACGTTTTTGGGATTCCCGCTCTTTATTTACTTATCTCCCTTTTCCTGAAATAACTCCACATAATCGAAAGGATGAAAGCCGTTGAAAAAGCTCTTTAAAAGCCTTTTTAAAACGGAAAAAACCGAAATATACCATAAAAAGGATATTTATCCGGACACTTCGCGAAAGCTGAAAAAGGATATAAAGGAAAATTTAAAAATATTAAGCGAGGAGTATTTTATCGACTGCGATGACGTCATCCTCAGGGAATTCGATGTAATGGACGCATCCGGGAAAAGACACAGGATGGCGGTGGTGTGGATAGACGGTCTTGTGGATAAACAGCTGATTCAGGAGCACGTTATAAAAGCCCTTTTAATCTTTGGAAGGGAGATACCGCCTGCTACCGGGGCGGATCGTTTTCTGGAGCTGGTAAAGGAGAGCTTTTTAACGGCAGCGGATTTAAAGGAATCGGACAATTTCGGGGAGGCGGTGCTGGCGGTCTTAAGCGGGGATACCCTTTTGCTTTTGGACGGTGCGGGGAAAACCTTGATAATTAGCTCCCGGGGATGGGAAAAAAGGAGCATTCAGGAGCCCTCCACCGAAGCGGTGATCCACGGTCCCAAGGACGGCTTCACCGAGACCTTCAGGATCAATGTGGCCCAGGTGAGAAGAAGGATTAAAGACCCCAACCTGAAGATAAAGACCATACGTTTGGGGAGGCATACCCGCACCGATGTGGCGGTAATGTACATAAAAGGGATTGCAAACCCGAAAGTGGTGGAAGAATTTTTAAAAAGGCTCGACAAAGTGGATGTGGAAAGCATCATGGATGCCGGCTATTTGGAGCAGTACATCGAAGATTCCTGGGTATCGCCCTTCCCGCTGTTTAGAAGGACGGAAAGGCCCGATGTGGTAAGCGCCGCCCTATTGGAAGGATGCGTTGCGCTTGTCTGCGACAATACCCCCTATGCCCTTATTGCCCCCGTCACCTTCTGGAGCCTGTTTCATTCCGCCGAGGACTTTTATGAAAGGTGGCACATCGCAACCCTGGTCAGGTATCTCAGGTTCTTAGCTATTTTTACCGCAACCTCCGCCCCTGCCCTCTACGTAGCCTTTGTTTCCTTTCATCCGGGGCTTTTGCCTACCGACCTGGCCTTATCCATCGGTGCTACCCGCGAGGGTGTTCCCTTTTCTTCAACCATTGAAGCTCTCATAATGATGACAGCTCTTGAGCTTTTGAGAGAAGCGGGAATAAGGCTTCCGGGGCCTATAGGCCAGACCATAGGCATAGTGGGCGGCCTCGTGGTGGGGGAAGCGGCGGTTAGGGCGGGTATCGTAAGCCCGATAATGGTTATAGTCATTGCAATAAACGCCATTTCCTCCTTTGCTATCCCAAGCTACAGCGTAGCCATAGGTTTCAGGCTCCTTACCTTTATATTTTTAGCCCTGTCTTCCTTAGCGGGACTATACGGCGTAGCAATAGGTTATATCTGGTTTGTTCTTTACCTTTGCACGTTAAAGAGCTTTGGTGCCAATTACTTAGACCCTTTTGTGAATTTGGACCCGGAAAAGCTGGAAGATTTGATGGTGAGATACCCCCTTCGCTTTATGTCCAAAAGGCCCGATTTTACCCATCCGCTGGATGAAATCACCATAAACAAGGAACTTTTATCCAAAATTCAAAGCGGTGATGAAAATGCTGATGGATAACGACAAAATTTCCACCAGGCAGGCAATAGTATTTTTAATCAGCATAGCTATAGGAGCGGGGATTTTGAGCCTGCCGCGACAGGTGGATGAAATGGCGGGTCAGGACGGATGGGTATCCATAATCCTGGGCGGGATTATTAACTTGATAGGAGGCCTTGTTGTCGCTGCTCTGGTAGCAAGGCACAAAGAGGATGCGGTGAAGATTTCAAAAAAACTTATGGGGAAGCTTTTTACCGGGATTATCGGTGTTTTTTATATTATCTATTTTTTAATGATCTCCGCTGTGGTAAACCAGACCTCGGCGGAGGTAATAAATCAATTTTTGCTGGAACATACACCCAAGGGGTTTACAATATTCAGCATTCTGCTCCTTGGATTTTATGCGGTGAGGGTAGGCATTGAGCCAACGGTAAGGGCAGTAATGGTGCTTTCTCCCTCTGCCATATTTGCCTTTACTTTAATCATTTTTACTAGTCTTTCTAAAGCTAAATTAGATGAGATACTGCCTGTAATGACTACCCCTTTTAAAAATATTTTTTTTGCTTCCTTACAAACCCTTTTTGCTCTGGAAGGGTTTGAGGTGCTGTTATTCATTGCACCCTATTTGAGGAAGCCCGAGAAGGCTAAAATTATAGTTACACTATATACTGCGGTTACCACCCTTTTTTATCTTTTCATAACGGTGGTAACCTTCATGGTGATGGGTAAAAACGAAACCAGACTCTTTGTATGGCCCGTTTTTATGATGATAAAGGGGATAACCGCACCCGGGGAAGTGTTTGAAAGGCTGGACGCCTTTGCCATAACTATATGGGTAGTTCAAATATTTACAACTGTGATAGGATATTATTTCAGCATTGTTATTATCGTAAAATCTCTTTTTAATTTAAAGGAAGAAAATTACCTGAGCGCAGTATTTTTACCCCTTCTTTATTTTGCGGCAAACCTGCCCGGTAATTTCGCCGAAAATAAAGATTTAGCGGGGTATGTGAACTACCTGATATATCCTGCCGCATTCATTATTCCCGCTCTCTTGCTTCTATTTAGCTTCTTAAAAAAGGCGGGTGGTGAATAGTGAAGGGCTTTTTAAAAATTTCTTCCATCGCACTAATCCTTTTGGTCTTACTTACCGGGTGCTGGGATATGGTGGATATAGACAAGAGAATATTCATAGGTAATGTAGGGGTTGATAAAGCCGAGGATAAGTACCTTTTTATCTTCACCTACCCGATAGTGAGAAAGCTGGCAGGGGGAGAAGGAGGCGGGGGCGGTGGTGGAGGAGGGAAAAACATATATACGATAAAAACCGAAGCCCGGTCTTTCACCGAAGCGGTATCCCTTATAGCCCACCGGACCAGCAGGCGGATATATTTCGACCACAGTAGAAACATCATCATAGGAGAGGATGCGGCAAGATCCGGCCTGAAAGAACTCTTGGAATCCTTTGAAAGTAATACCCAGACCAACAGAAGAAGTTTTCTCATCATAGCAAAGGGCAAAGCAGAGGAAATCCTGGGACAGGAAAGCGATCAGGAAGTAGTGCTTGCCTATTATATAGAAAGCCTTTTCAAGGATGCCCAGAATAAAGGAGATTTAATTATTAAAGACTTTTCCCAGGTTATGGAGCAGATTCATTCTTTAAAGGGTAATGCCTTGATGCCCTCTATCGTAAGAACTGGAAAGGAATTGGATGTACATGGCGGTGCGGTGATAAAAAATTACAGGCTGGTAGGCTTTTTGAGCCCGGAGGAGGCAAGGGGTATAAACATCCTGAGGGGAGAAGCCAATCAAACCATTACCGCCTTTCAGCTGGGGGAAAAGAAAATAGTGGTCTGCGAGATAAATAGAGTCGACTCCAAACCGGTTCTTGTAAAATCCGACGAAGCGCCGGTTCTAAGGTACGACATAGAAATAGCCGCTTCGTTAAAGGAAATTCCCATTATGAAAATAGATTCGAAGGTATTGAAAGAGCTGGAAGAAACCTTTGCCTCAGAGATAAAAAAGCAGGTGGGAAGAGGGATAGAAAAAATACAGAAGGATTACAGGGTGGATGTCCTGGGCGTGGGAGAGTACCTATATAAATATAAACCCAAAGTCTGGGGAAAATACGAAAAGGACTGGGAGAATATCTTCCCCGATGCGGAAATCATAATAAACCCAAAAGTAAAATTTATAAACCTGGGTCCCGTAATATGATTATCACCGCTATTTTCTGGGAATAATTTTACTAAAGGAAAACCATAGGGGAGAGGCAAAAAATGAAGAGGGTAAAAAGGGTGCTTTTCTGCCTTGCCGTAATACTTATTGCCGGTTTTTTCGCTGCCGTTTTTTCCGGCTATGCGGTAAAAAGCGATGAAAACTACGTGCACGAAGGGATAATACGCCTCCATGTGGTGGCAGACAGCGATGCAAAGGAGGACCAGGAGCTAAAGCTGATGGTCAGGGATGCGGTGCTGAAAAATCTGATGCCGGTCCTGGAAAGGGTTAAAAGTCATGAAGAGGGCAAAGATTATATAATTTCCCACCTCAAAGAAATCGAAGAGGTGGCACAAAAAGAGGTTCAAAAATACAAAAAGGGCTACCAGGTAAAGGCCTATTACGGGGTTTTCCCCTTCCCGCCTAAAAAATACGGGCTTTTGTACATGCCGGCGGGAAACTACGAAGCCTTAAGGATAGTCCTGGGAAAGGGCGAAGGGCAAAACTGGTGGTGCGTGCTCTTTCCTCCCCTGTGCTTTGTGGATATAGCCAAAAAAGACCTGACAAAAGAGGAAGAAATTTTGTTAAACGGTGAAAAAATAAAGATTACCTTTAAATTAAAATCCGAAGAAATGCTGAAAATGGCCCTGAACCGCCTAAGAGAAGGTGCCAGGATCGCAAAGTTGAACATAAATTATATAGGCAAATAAACATTTTGCATATCAAAAAATCCCGTTATTTATTGTTATAAGCTTTTAACCTCCTCTATAAATGATTAAAGAGCAATGCGCTTTATTTTCTTTAAATTAAAGCGTTTTTTTCTTTTTTGCTCCCATATTTCACAAAAAATTAACAATATGTTCGGAATTTGTTTATTGAAATTTTAGAGAATATGTGTTTTAATATGTTTGTTTATTTATTAGTTTAAAAAACCAGAGGGAGTGTGAAGCATGAGATGAATATTGAAAGACAGCAGGAGACCCCTCTGTTTTCTGCCCTGAAGAAGTACGTGGAGGACAGGACCATATCCTTTCACGTGCCGGGGCACAAAGGCGGCAGGGGAATACCGGAGTTTAGAAGTTTTGTAGGGGATAACATCCTGGCCATTGATGTGACCGCGGGTCTTTTGGACCTGGACAACATCTGCAACCCCCGGGGAGTTATAAAGGAAGCGGAAGAGCTTGCTGCCGATGCCTTTGGAGCCGATTATGCTCATTTTCTGGTAAACGGCACCACATCCGGTATACAGGCAATGATACTTTCGGTAGCCGATCCGGGAGATGAAATAATTATACCGAGAAATGCCCACAGGTCGGTAGCCGGGGGACTTATTTTAAGCGGTGCAAGGCCGGTTTATATACAGCCAGTGATAGATGATTACATGGGCATAGCCATGGGGATAACGCCGGAAAGCGTGCGCAAAGCCCTGGTGGAGCATCCCAACGCAAAGGCGGTTTTTGTGATTAACCCCACCTATTACGGGGTGGCTTCCAATTTGAAAGAAATCGTGGAAATCGCCCATTCTTTCGGAAAGCCCGTCCTGGTAGATGAAGCCCACGGGGCGCATTTCGGGTTTCATCCCGAGCTTCCCCTTTCGGCGATGGAAGCCGGAGCGGACATGAGTGCGGCCAGCGTGCACAAATTAGCGGGTTCTATGACCCAGAGCTCGATACTCCTCGTAAAAAGTAAATTTATAGACGACAGGCGGGTAAAGGCTGCCATGAACCTCACCCAGACCACCAGCCCTTCCTATCCTCTGATGGCTTCCCTGGATGTGGCGAGAAAGCAGATTGCCCTGCACGGAAGGGAAATGCTTTCAAAGGTCATAAAACTTTCGGAGGATGCAAGAAACAGGCTCAATAAGGTGGAAGGCCTTTACGTTATGGGCAGAGACAGGGAAGGCACCGAAGGGTGCTTCAGGTACGACCCGACCAAGCTTGCGGTGAATGTAAGGGAGCTCGGGCTTTCGGGATTTGAAGTGGAGAAGATATTAAAATACCAGTACCACATTCAGGTAGAGCTGTCCGACCTTTACAACGTGCTGGCGGTGAGTGCCATCGGCGATACAAAGGAGAGCATGGAGGCCTTTGTAAGGGCGATGACGGAAATAGCTGAAAAATACGCAAGAAAAAACGTAATAAAGATTACCGCATCACTGCCCGAAAGCGGCGAACAGGTGGTGTCTCCCCGTTTTGCCTTCTACGCCAGGAAAAAGGCTGTAAGGCTGGAGGAAGCGGAAGGTGAAGTTTCCACGGAAATGCTCATGGCATACCCGCCGGGAATTCCGATAATCTGCCCGGGGGAAAGGATAACCAAGGAAATAATTGATTACGCCAAGGCCCTTCAGGCGGAGGGCTGTCACCTGCAGGGCACCGAAGATCCGGAAGGCCTCGTAATAAAGGTAATTGCCGACAAAGAGGCGCTGGAAATGCAGTATCTGCGCTTTCAGCAGGCGGAAAGGGTAGGCTGATAATAATATTAAATAAAATGAGGGATAATATAAACGTGCGCAAAAAATTTAAAAAGGAGGGGGCTTTATGTCCCGAAGAAGGCGCGGCGTCATGTCTGAAGCCCTCAAGTACGAGCTGGCAAAGGAACTTGGGGTATACGACATAGTCGCGAAAGAGGGTTGGGGTTCTGTTCCTTCCAGGGACTGCGGCAATCTGGTAAGGCTTGCTATTGAAAAAGCGGAACGCGCAATGCTCGAAGACTATAGAAAGCTCCACCCCGAGGGCTAAAGCTTCCTTGAGCGCACAAAACCAGGGTTTTCACACCCTGGTTTTTGTTTTATACTTTCCAGGTTTTAACCTTTTTAAAGGAAAATGAATAATATAAATGTACTCAAAAATTCTATACAGGGGGAAGGCTTATGAAGCTTCCCGCAGTTGCCTTCGGGGAAAGGCCTTTAAAAATCACGAAGCCCTATCTTGCGGGCACCGACGTAAGACGCCTCCAGCAGGCGCTGAAGGAATTAGGGTTTTACGATGAAAGGGTGGACGGGATTTACGGTAAAATTACCGATAAAGCCTTTAAAAGGTTTAAAAAATATCTGGGAGAAGAAAGGGACGAAAGGGTATTTGAAATCCTGAAAATTTATCAGGATTACGGCATAGGAAGCTGGAAAACCGTTCGGGGAGATTTTTCCAATGCCGGGCATATACCTTTTATCATTCCCGATAAATTGAACTCTCTTTTTTACAAAAATATAAAAGACATAAAAGCAATTACCGCATATAAAAATCGTATATTCGTAACTTGTGAAAATATTCTTATATGTATGGATGCGAAGACGGGCAGGGTTTTATGGTATAATAACGAAATAAATCCCCGGTACCCGGTAACCGCCACTTCCGACTGCCTTATTGTTCCCGATGAGGGGATAACCGTAATTGAACCTTACAGGGGAAAAGTGTTAGAAAAAATCAAGCTCGAACACCCGGCTTTTGGAAGCCCCGTATATTTTAAAGGAAAAATTATTTTCGCCGATGAAAAGGGGAAAATTTCCGCTGTTATCCAGAAAAGGGGCATTGTCTGGGAATTTAATCCGGGAGGTATTTTTACTACACCGCCTGCGGCTTACGAAGATAATCTATTTTTTGCTTCTTATGACAGGAATGTCTACTGCCTTGACATGATGGGCGGGGTTCTGTGGGAGGCCAAAATTTCCGACTATATCAATGAACCATTATTTTTACAGGACACCCGTGTCTTTGCCCTGGGGGATGGAAGATTATTTGCTTTTGACAGATTTTCGGGCGAAAATTTATGGTTTAAAGTGCTTCCAGAAAAGGATTTTTCCTCTTGCTGCCTTGGCAGGGGAAAGGTGTATATATTAAGTAAAAAGGGGAATCTTTACATATTAAATAAGGACGATGGGGATTTTTCCGGGGTAATGACTTTGCCGATAGAACCTGCGGGCTTACTTTTTGGAAATGATGAAAAACTTCTAATAGGAAGTAAGGGCGGTCTTTTTGTATATAAAATATCGGAAAACGGGGTAACTTTAAAAGAAAAATATCTGGAAGGCCATGAAATAAGGGCCGTAGCCTTTACGGGCAGGTGCCTTTTTGTGGCAACAAAAGAAGGACTATTTGTTTTAAGCTGAGGAGGGATATTTTTGAGCGGCAAACCCATCGGAGTATTTGATTCCGGCATAGGCGGACTTACGGTGGCAAAAGAGATTATGGAGCTTCTCCCCGGGGAATCCATAGTGTATCTCGGGGATACCGCCCGGGTGCCTTACGGGTCTAAATCCCCGGAAACCATAACCCGCTATGCCTTTGAAGGGCTGAATTTTCTTTTATCAAAGGATGTGAAGCTGGTGGTGATTGCCTGCAATACGGTAAGCGCCACATGCCTTGAAAAACTGCAGGAAAGTTCAAATGTGCCGGTAATCGGAGTGATAGACCCGGGAGCAAAAGCGGCGGTGAGGGCGACCAGGGGGAAAAAGGTGGGGGTCATAGGCACGGAAAGGACGGTAAAAAGCGGTGCCTACGAAATTGCCATAAAAAATATGGACCAAAGTATCATAATACTTTCGAAGGCCTGCCCCCTTTTTGTGCCTCTGGTAGAAGAAGGATGGTTAGATAAGGAGGCCACCTATCTTACCATCGCCGAATACCTGATGCCCTTAAAAAAGCAGGGCATAGATACCTTAGTGCTGGGATGCACCCATTATCCCCTTTTAAAGCCCGCCATTTCCCGGGTGCTGGGGGAAGGTATAAAATTGGTGGACTGCGCCAGGGAAACGGCGGCGGTAGTGAAAAGCACCTTAGAGGAATCCTCTCTTTTAAACAAAAAAATTCCGGCAGAGGGAATTTCTCATAAATATTACGTCACCGACAACCCGGAAAAATTTCGAGAAATCGGGGAGATGTTTTTAAAAAGGAAAATCGAGCATATAGAAATGGTAAGATTATAATTTATTCGGGCTTTTCTAATGAAAGGCCCGTTTTTTTTAACAAAAGAAGCGGTTTAAACATAGTATAGAATATGAAAAAGAAAAAATAAAAGGAGGGAGCCACCATTGAACACCTCGTGGCTGAAGGTCATAGGTGAGGTACTCACCAGCGAAGCAGTTATGGAACCCGTAATTGCGGCTTTACTGGGATACGGAATTAACGTCTACAACAAAAACAGAAGGTTCAGGATGATAATGGAAATAACCGCCGATGTGGTGGATTATATAGAGGAGCACTACAAAGAGTGGGGGATAAAGGGAAATCAAAAGATGGAAAAATTCCTGGAAATCTTTGCAAGAGAGTTTAAAAAGCATTTCGGGAGAAAGCCGACCCGGGAAGAACTGGAAACTGCAAAAATTCGGGCAGAAGCTCTTGTTTTTCGGGCAAGACTTGCCTCCATGAATTATTACAATTACGATAATTACAATATAATTAAAAAAAGTGTGATAAAAAAATAGTTTTGTTGCATAAAATTGGGCAAAAATATATAATATTAATGTATTTTAGGTTTTTTGAATGGAGGAAAATAAGGGTGGACATCAAGCAGAAAATAAGGGAGGACATAAAAAACCTGGTAATTTCGGCTCTGAATGAGGCAAAAAAAGAAAAGGTCCTGGACTTTGATGAAATTGCTCCCTTTGCAGTGGAGGTTCCCCGGGAAAAGGCTCACGGGGATTTTGCCGCCAATGCGGCCATGGTCATGGCGAAAAAAGCAAGGCAAAATCCAGTGAAACTGGCGGGGATCATCAAGGATTATGCGGAAAAGCACCTGTCCATTTTTAAAGGCATCCCCGTGGAAAGGATAGAGGTGGCGGGGCCGGGTTTTCTGAATTTTTATTTGAAAAGGGACTGGGCTCATGAAGCCCTTTGCTGCATATTAAAAGAAGGTGAAAACTACGGCAGGCAGAATATAGGGAACGGGAAAAAGGTTCAGGTGGAATTTGTGAGTGCGAATCCTACAGGGCCGATGCATATGGGCAATGCCCGGGGTGCGGCCCTTGGCGATGCCTTAGCCGAGCTTTTAAAGACCGCCGGATACGATGTGACAAGGGAGTTTTACATAAATGACGCGGGAAATCAGATTGAAAACTTTGCTTTATCCCTGGAGGCCAGGTATTTACAGCTTTACGGCATACCGGCCGAAATCCCCGAGGGAGGCTACCACGGTGAGGACGTAATAGAACATATGAGGGAGTTTGCACAAATAGAAGGCGATAAATACCTGCATGTGGACCCCGAAGAGAGGAGAAAGGTTTTTGTCGAATACGCTTTAGAAAAAAATATCCGCCGCATGAGGCAGGACTTAGAAAATTTCGGTGTGAATTTTGACATCTGGTTTTCCGAGAGGTCCCTGCACGAGAGCGGAAAGGTTTTAAAGACCATTGAGGAGCTCAAAGAACGGGGGTATGCCTACGAGAAGGACGGGGCGCTGTGGTTTGCCGCTACCAAATTCGGCGTGCCAAAAGACGAGGTTCTAGTACGCCAGAACGGTATCCCCACTTACTTTGCCGCAGATATTGCCTATCATAAGGACAAGTTTGACAGGGGATTTGAGTGGGTGATCGATATCTGGGGAGCGGATCACCACGGCCATGTGCCCAGGGTAAAGGCGGGGCTTGCGGCTCTCGGCTATGACCCGGAAAGGCTGACGATTATCATAATGCAGCTTGTCAGGCTTTTCAGAAACGGCGAAATAGCCCGCATGTCAAAGAGGACGGGTAAAGCTGTTACCCTTTCGGACCTCATCGAAGAGGTCGGCAGGGATGCGGCCAGATTTTTCTTTAATTTGAGGGGTGCGGACACGCATTTAGATTTTGACTTAGATTTGGCCGTAAAGCAGTCGGAAGAAAACCCCGTTTTTTACGTGCAGTACGCTCATGCGAGAATTTCAAGCATACTAAGGGTTGCTAAAGAACAGGGTGCGGATATTGAATTTGAAAATCTCTCCGAGGAAGAGATAAGGAAGTTGGCGGGACTTTTAAAGGAAGACGCGGAAGTGGAGCTTGTCAAAAAACTTGCGGAATTCCCGGAAGAAATACGCATTGCCGCAGAAAACCTTTCTCCCTATCGAATAGCCAATTACGCTTTGGATTTAGCGTCGCTTTTTCACTCCTTTTACAACAGCTGCCGGGTGCTGACGGAGGATGAGGATTTAACCCGGGCCAGGTTAATTCTAATTTTCGCCACCAGGAGGGTTTTGAAAAACGCTTTCAGGATACTGGGCATATCGGCACCCGAGCGCATGTAAAATACCCTGAGCTAAGGGGTTGGTAAATTGAAAGAAATCGAAATTATAAAGGCTCAGTTAGAGCTCCTGCTCTCTCATATCGAAGAGGGAATACATATTGTGGACGATGCGGGAGTAACGGTTTACTACAACGATGCGGTGGCAAAAATAGAGGGACTTACCAAGGAAGAGGTAATCGGAAGGCATATTTTAGAAATATTCCCCTCCTTAGATGAAGAGAAAAGTACCCTCTTAAAGGTTTTGAAAACCGGAGAACCCATTTACGAAAAGGAACAGACCTTTACCAACTACAAGGGAAAGAGGATAACGAGCATAAACACCACCCTGCCTATTAAAGTGGGCGGCAAAATAATCGGGGCGATGGAAATTTCCAGAGATATCACTTCGGTAAAGGACCTTTCCGAGAGGATAAACGACCTGCAGGCAATAATCTACGGCAAGAAAAGGCCAGATGAAAAAAAGACGGGTGCGGTTTTCACCTTTGAGGATATAATAGGAGAAAGCAGGGGGATAAAAGAGCTGAAAGCCCTGGCAAAAAAAGCCGCCAAAAGCGCCATTCCCGTCCTCATATGGGGAGAAACGGGAACGGGCAAAGAGCTTTTTGTTCAGGCCATCCACAATGAAAGTGCAAGGAAGAATAAGCCTTTTATTCCTCAAAACTGCGCCGCTCTTCCGGCCACCCTCCTGGAAGGGATACTTTTCGGAACGATAAAGGGAGGGTTCACGGGAGCGGAAGATAGACCCGGGCTTTTTGAACTGGCCGACGGTGGGACTTTGTTTCTCGATGAGATAAACTCCATGCCCATGGAGCTTCAGGCAAAGCTTTTAAGGGTTCTTCAGGAAGGCACCGTCAGGAGAATAGGGGATACAAGGGTAAGATGTGTGGACACCCGGGTGATTACCGCCTGCAGCGAAGACCCCGTAGAAGCGGTGGGAAAAAAGAGGCTCAGGGAAGACCTGTTTTACCGGATAAACGTGGTTTCCCTGAGGATTCCTCCTTTAAGGGAAAGAAAGGAAGACATCCCGATTCTGGTAGATTACTTTATAAAAAAATACAGTCCCGAAAACGAGGGTTCAATAAAGGTGTCCCAGGCGGTTATGGACATTTTTTATGAATACCCGTGGCCCGGCAACGTAAGAGAGCTCGAGCACGCCATCGAAGGCGCTCTGGTTATAATGGAAGGCGACACGATACTTCCGGCCCATCTTCCCCTGCAAATAAAAAGTTATTTTTCACCCGTCAGGGGGAATATAATATATCAGGAGAGTATGAACCTGCAGGAAACCTTAGAGAAGGTAGAAAGGGATTTAATAAAAAAGGCTATTGAAAACACCCGGGGCAACATTTCCAGGGCAGCAAGGCTCCTGGGAATTCCCCGGCAGACCCTTCAGTATAAACTCAGGAAAATTAGTGAAATTAAAGGCGAAAATTACCTGAAGGAAGAAAAGGAGATAGAAAACTCCAGCTAAAATGATAAAATCAAGGAGGAATTTTAATTTTTACCAAGAATATATTAAAATATATTATTTTTTAAAATTATTTTTGCGAAAATTCCCCTGTGCGGTTTTACCGGTAAAGAGGAAAGAAAGGGAGGTTTTTAACTGTGAAAATAAGATGGTTCGGTCATGCGTGCTTTATGCTGGAGTCCGTGGCGGGCACCAAGATTGTCACCGACCCATTTGACGGCAGCGTGGGATATAAAGTACCCAAGGTTGAAGCCGATGTGGTCACCGTAAGCCATGACCACTATGACCACAACTATGTGGAAGCGGTTCACGGAGACCCCACCATTATAAAAGCTCCGGGGGAGTACATCACCTGCGGAGTCAGCATTAAAGGGATTTCTGCCTTTCACGACGAAGCAAAGGGTGCCAAAAGGGGCCAGAACATAATCTTTGTGTATGAAATAGATGGAGTAAGGATATGCCATGTGGGAGATTTAGGACATCTTCTTTCCAAATCCCAGATTGAAGAAATCGGCAGGGTGGATGTGCTTTTAATCCCGGTAGGCGGAACTTTCACTCTTGATGCGGAAGGGGCTCTTGCGGTAAAGGACCAGCTTTCACCTAAGATTACTGTGCCCATGCACTTTAAGACTCCGGCAGTAAGCATGCCAATTGACCCCGTAGACAAATTCCTGGATAAGGTAGGAGGAGGAGAATTTTTGGATTCCAACACCTTGGAGGTCACAGCGGATGACCTCAAGGGCGAGGTAAATCGTGTGGTGGTTTTAAAATACGAATAAAAAGCAGCAAATTCGCTGCTTTTTTTGTTATTAAATTTAATAAACTTCCCTTGAAACTGATGTAAAGTATACTTCAATCCCTGTTAAACCCAGGGATTTTTTTATGACATATGCTCCAAAACATATGATTTTAAATAAGTGCATACCTGTTTGGGCATAAAATTAAAAAACGATAATAAAAATTTTACTGAGCAAAATAGAAGTTTTTCGAAAAATTAATTATAATAACATTAAAGAATTTCATATATTCGATTTTTTCACGGATGAGGATATTTTAAAATTCATGATTAAATGCGGTCGTTATTTTTGTAGATATTTATGGAATACTTATTGTGGAAATATAAAATAAAAAAGAATGGCAGAAATTATGTCTAAATAAGATGTTATTGACGGAAAATACAAAAAAATATAAAATTAAATTACAAAGATTTAAAATTAAATAGAATATAAAGACGATAAAGGCAAACCCGTCGAAAGGCGGGGGCGCAAAGCTGCGGGCCTAAGGTCAAAAGACTATGGCAGCCGGGTTGCCGAATCTTTAAGAATAGAAAGAATATAACCCTTTTCGGCAATACCGGAAAGGGTTTTTAAGTTTTTTGTGCTCATCCTTTCGATAAAGGCAAATCCGTCGAAAGGCGGAGGCGCAAAGCCACGGGTCTAAGGCAAATTGCTATGACGGCCGGGCTGCCGAAAAAGGGGGTCAATTATAATGAAAAAAATAGAGGCTCTGTTAATAAGCCTGTTTTTGTTAGTATTTATATTTATACCTATGTCTATCATTTTTGCTGACGAATTAGAAAAAATAGAAAAAAATGGTGTAATTATAATTAAACCTCCATTAAAAGTGGAAGGAAAAGTATGTATTGCGGGGAATACATCAAAAGAGAAAATAAAAATCCTTGTCAGAAAGGGAAATAAACAAATATGGTATAATGTCGACTTAAATGATGATAAAAAATTTGAAAAGACTTTATGGCTAACGGAAGGAAAAGGAGAATACACGATTAGCGTGATGGTGCATGAATACGACAGAAAATACAGCTATGGGCCAACTTTCAAGGTTATTAATACTCTCGAGTTGGACAAGTATTTGACGCCTTCAAAGGATGTGGAAAGCGATGCGCCGGAAATAATTACGCTGGCAAAGAAATTGACGGAAGGTAAAAATTCTGACATAGAGAAGATGAGGGCGATCTACGAATGGGTGGTAAAAAATATCGAATACGACTTTGAAAAGTACTCAGAACATCAAAGGGGAAATTACAATAACGTCTACGGTGCTTTAAATACTTTGAAAACGAGAAAAGGGGTTTGCTACGACTTTGCAGCATTAACCGCTGCCCTCGGGCGGGCAGCAGGAGTGAAGGTGAAACTCGTCAAGGGGGAGGGGAAACTTGGGGACT
This sequence comes from Thermovenabulum sp., assembly GCF_049723235.1. NCBI lineage: Bacteria > Bacillati > Bacillota > Clostridia > Thermosediminibacterales > Thermosediminibacteraceae > Thermovenabulum > Thermovenabulum sp. Next base: position 28,820 of record NZ_JBNARB010000013.1, read on the forward strand.
TTCAGGGATTACATACATGGAATGAATTTTTTAGCGAAGAAGAAAATAAATGGATAAACATAGATACTACATTCGGTGCTGTAGGTGAAGAGGAATATTTTGATAACGAATATTTCAACAGAAACCATTTCAAAATAGAGGAATATTAAGAAAGATATAAAAATAAAAATTAAAATATAGTCAAGTAAAACGAGAAGGAATAAAAAAAGATAAAAAATTTTAAAGAAGGATAAAAAAATTAAAAATAAATATAAAAAAACCCGAAGCCTCTGCTAAGCTTAATATGATGTAAATTATGGCAGTGATAAGGAAATAAAATGGACAATATATAAGGTCTTCAATTGAAATTTAATAGAAGACTTTAATTTTTACAATCATGCAAAAGCACTTAAAAATACAAATTATTACAAAAAGCAACAAAATTAACACATTGACATATAATGGAAAGACTGTTATTTTGATATTGTCATTAATTTTATTATAAATAACTATATAACAATATATAAATTGGGGGACAATGAAGTATGTCCTCTAATGTGGGCACCTATGGGGACATACTGAGTCAATGGTGCAACCGACCCAATCTTAAACGGATTGGGTCTTTTATTTTGTGTAAAAATTCAATTTTATTTACATATTTTACAAAATAACTGGATATAAATAGTAAAGAATGCTTTAAATGGAAAGTTACAAGGAGGATATTAATGAAAATTATATTAAAGGTTATAAATATCCTAATCACAACAGCGTTAGTTATATTAATTGTTTTTTCTTCTCTTTTGATTTATCAAACAAGAACAGAAAATACCAAAATGGCATTCGTATTAGGGTACAAACCTCTAACAGTGCTATCAGGAAGTATGGCTCCTTTATTAATGCCAGGAGATGTAGTGGTAATTAAAAAGGTTAATCCCAATGATATAAAAAAAGGAGATATTATTACTTTTATTACAAATGACAATGTTTTAATTACCCATAGAGTAACAGAAATAATAGATAAAGATGGCAAAAGACTTTTTGAAACAAAAGGTGATGCGAATAATGTGGAAGATTCAAAGCTTGTAACTTCAGACAATATAATTGGTGTAATGAAAATAAAAATCCCCTATGCAGGGTATATAGGAAGATATGCCAAAACACCCATTGGATATTTAGTTATGATATTAATTCCCGGTTTGCTTCTTTTAGCCGGAGAAGTAACAAATGTCTACAATACACTTATAAAACAAAGCAATACACAAAAATAAAAACATAGTTTTTCAGCAAATCGGGGATAGAATAATAAGAAACAAAAAGGGGGTGATGATAAAAATAATAAAATAAAAAGAGGTTATTCCCTAAAGGGAGATAACCTGACAAAATATTTATACTCCTAATACAATTTTATCACAGTATGTAGAATTGTTAAGAGGGTTTTCAAAAAAATGAAAAAATTAAGGAGGCAACCGAAATGAGAAGAAATATAATTATAAGTTTGATACTAATCGCCTTATTGGCATTCGGAATAGGAGCGGGGACCTTTGCATGGTTTACAAGCCAGGCGGTAAGCCAGAATAATACTTTTACTTCGGGAACATTGAAATTAAATGAAAATGGTTTATCCGATTTTGCTGATCTTGGGAATATTGGAAACATGGCGCCAGGAGATACCACAAAAGAGGTAAGTTTAGTAATAGAAAATGATGGTACTTTAAACCTTGCATGGTTTGGAAAATTTAATGTTTCTCCTGCAGTGGAGAACGGTACGACAAAATTGGCAGAGGCTATTTACATAAAATACGCCAAAATGGAGTTTTTAAGAGCTGATGGTTCAACGTGGGAAACTACTGATGAATTTATTAAAGACGGTGTAGGAGCAGGCTTATATGGAAGTTATTACAACAACCTTATTGATCCAACGCTTGGAGTTATAACTTTAAAGAACTTTTTAAATGACAACGCAATGGGAGCTGGCCCTGGTGTTCAAATGGGGGCTTTGAAACCCGGCAATAAATATAAGTTTACATTTGTTCTGGGTTTGGCTCCTCTTGCAGGAAATGAATACCAGGGGGATGCAGAAGGTATTAATCCCATAAATATTTCTTATGAGGTAAATGCTACACAATTAGACTCAGGAGCCCTTGCAGCTTTAGATGCCCAGCATGATGAATATCAAAGTCTTACTAATCATTTGAGTTGGTTGAATCAGCAAATTGATAAACAATAAAACAATAAAGAGAATCTAATCTTGGGGTGAGCAACAACTCACCCCAAAACACTAATCTTTGAAAGAGGTGTAGGATGTGAAAGCTAAAATTTTTCTTGCTATTATCAGCATTGTTGTTGTTTTCTGCCTGATTGGAATGGGAACCATGGCATGGTTTACCAGCAGGGCAGAAAGCACTGAAAATACTTTTGTGACCGGCACGCTGCACCTTGGAGGTAAAATTGATGGAACCTTTGAAAAGGAAAGATTTGCAACCCTGCAATTTAAGAATATGCAACCAAATGAAAGTAGAGAATTAGGGCCTATAGAATTGAAAAATATGGGCACCCTTCCTTTAAAAATTTACAGAATAAGCGCCGAAAATGCTGTAGGTAACTTAGAACTGGCAGGGGTAATAGGGATAAAAGTAAGATTTGGAGACACTATTGTATTTGATGGCAAATTATCGGATCTTTTTTTCAATTCAAAAGGATTTTTTACTTTTGAACAAAGGTTATCTCCTGAGGAAGAAACCAGCTTTTTTGTAGAAATCAAAATGGATGAAACGGCAGATAACTCTTATCAGGGCAGAGAACTTAGTTGCAATTTATTGATACATGCAGTCCAAACGAATAAAACTACGGTCATGATAATGGACAGTCTGGGAAATCCGCTTCCCGGAGCTGAATTTAGTTATTGGAACGGGCAAAAATGGATTTCCTTAGGCACCACCGACAGCAGCGGAAGTATTGGGTCAATATTTCCACCAAATCTTTCAACAACTCATGTTCAAATAACATATAAAGGCTATACTAAAACAGTGACCCAGGACATTAGGAATCAATCCTTTTTTGTTTTCGGTACATCCCCGGTAACGGTGAAACTTGTAGGAAGCGACGGACAGCCTATTCCTGGAGCAGTGGCTACTGTTAGTTATGCACCTGATTATCCTGGACCGGTAGATGGAAGCTACAGGATTTTGGGGACAACGGATGAAAATGGTGAAGTTAAAGCCGAGCTTCTTCCCTATGATTATTATTTCAAAATGTATTATAAAGGAGCTTACACGGCAGGTATTTCGTATAACATTGTTGCAAATCCTGTAATTATTTTTAAGACGGGGAAAGTACACTCGCTTAGCGGTAAGTGCACATCTCTTCATCCTTCTTATGGTGGCTCATGGATTCCTTTTACTCAAGATATAGAACTTTTACCAATGAGCTATGAGTTCAAATTTAGCGATGGCAATCCTAACCAAACTGCTGAGGTTATTGCAGGCCAGGTGACGTATATACATTAATTTTTTAAAAATAGGAAGAGGGGGGCTGAAGATATAAGCCTCCCTATTTTAAAAAAGTTAACTATAAGTTTTAAAATGCAAAAGAAATTTTATAAAAAGGAAGGGGGGATAGTGGATTGAATAATAGTCGAATGAGGTATGCTGTAGCGGTTTGTGCTACTATTTCTATACTAATTTTTGTTTTTAACAGTAATACTATATTGCTTGCAACTAACGGTAACCCCGATGTTATATTAAATGTGTTTGGTCAGGGCTCTACGGGAAAAGCAATATTTGGAGGTGGAATCTGGGCTCCTGGGGGAAGTAAGACAGGCACCATGAGAATTCTAAATAATTATGGAGAGAGAGTAAGGGTAGAAAATTTCGGAATAAAAATAGACTTGGAAAAAGCAGATGGTCTGGTAAGCGAAAAAATTTCTCCCGAAAACAGCCTGTATGATATTTTTGCAAAGAATATGAAATTAACCATTAAAAAAGGAAGGTTCTTGGTATTTACAGAAACCCTGTTTAACGGAAGCTTTTACGACCTTCTTTATATAGAAGGAAATGAAAGATACAGAGGATACGGCCTTCCGGACAGCTTAAAATTTAATATTCCTAAAAACGACTATACGGACTTAGAATACAGTGTACACATGGACGAAAACGCCGGGAACGATATGCAGGGTTTGAAAGCCACTGTAGCATTTCTTGTGAACATAAATGAAAACCCCGTAATAAGAGAAAGAGAAGATGAAGAAGAACTGGTAGAAGAACCAATAGAACAATACCCGGATATAGGCGGGCACTGGGCTCAGGACTGCATTACGGCACTATTGCAGCATGAAATAATAAGAGGATACCCTGATGGCACGATAAAACCCGATAATTTTATTACCAGGGCGGAAGCGGCGGTGCTCGTGGCAAGAGCATTAAACCTGGATGAACAACAAGGAGATATACCCTACCAGGACACTTTGCCTGCGTGGGCAAAAGGTTATATAATTTCAGCAACAAAAAAAGGCATTTTCAAAGGCTATCCCGGGAATGTATTCAAACCCCAAAACAACATAACAAGGGAAGAAATGATAACTGTACTCGTAAGAGCCTTTGAAAAAAATATCCAAAAGGACGAAGAACTCAGCTTTAAAGACAAAGACCAGATAGGGCCCTGGGCACTGGAACCCATAAAAGCGGCGGTACAAAACCAAATAATAACGGGATATTCTGATAACAAACTAAGACCGAAAGACAGTATCACCAGGGCAGAAACCTTCACAATAATATGCAAACTCCTGGGGTACCATCAGCAGCATATAAATACCGATAGATAGAGGAGGTGAGATCTATTGAATAGGATAAAAAACACATTGACGAGAGCTTTAATAATTGTATTTTCAGGATTAATGATAAGCACTACATTTTTAATTAATGACAAAACAGCAGCGTGGTTCACATCCAGGGCTGAATACAGTTTTCAAGTGCAGGCTGCATCTGAAGAAGACATAATAGAAGAACTTTTCACTACAAGCGGGGGGAAAAAGACCAATCTAAACCCCGATACTATAATAGTAAAAAAAGCAAAAGACATGAAACCGAACTTTATAATATATTTCACCTTAGAAGATGAAAACAAAAAAAGCAAAACCGGTAGAATAACCGACTACATTCTCCATATTAACCCGTTAGAAATAGATAATAATGGACAAATAAAAATACCTATAAAACTAAAATTCAATTACAGGGACCTAGTATACCTGTGGAACAACTACGACGGAACTACTAAAGGTATAATTACTCTAAAGTACTTAAACGGGTTTATAGTAAAAGAATACCCCGTAGAATTTGAAAATAGTTTCCTGTGGGCAAAGGCGGCAGCTATGCTGACGGGAGCAGAGGAAAAAAGCTACGATAAAAACAAAAAATATGACTTAGAAAAACAAATGAAGGAGCATACAGCAAAAATAATCGAGGAGATAGCGGGCAATATCAGGTGGCAGGAAATAGCAGAATCCCCCAGGGTGGAGCGTTTCACGAAAGATACAATAAATCCCTTTGAAAAAATACAATTGGAAGAAGAACAAAAAAATATAATAGACATAATTGTGCCTGGATTAAGGGAATATATAGAAAGAATGTATAACTACATAGAAAAAATAGTAATTAATCTTAATGAAAAGAATGCCGAAATAGAAAAGCAAAATATGATAATAGAAGAAATGCTGCGGGAAAACGCAAAATTACAAAAAGAAAAAGAAGAACTATTTAAAGAGAAACAGGAACTTGAAAAGCAAAACGCAGAACTAAAAGAGGAGATAGAAAGACTTGAAAAAAGAATAGAGGGATTAGAAAGTGTAAACGAGAGATTAGCAGAAGAAAATAGAAAAAAAGATGAAGAAAAAAATCAACTTCAACAACAAATGCAAGAAATAATAAAGGAGGCAGAGCAAGGAGGAAACACAAAGGAAGTGTCCAATGAAGAAGGCACTATAAAAATCCCGGAAGAAGGTAATGGAGAAAATGAAAGTGAATCAATAGCCAGTGAAGAAAATTCCAGTATAAACCAAAATAATGAAATAAATGCTGATACTAAAACGCCTCAGCAAATAATTACTGAAATGTCTTCTGAAACGAAAAATACCACACTGGATACCAATGAAAATAATTCGGGTACAGGAATTACAAACGACAATGCGGTTGAAAGTTCCACTCAAATAAATGAAAATAAAAATTAAACATATAAATATTAACCCCTGTTAATAATATGCCCCCTTGTGGTAGACAGTTAAAATAATAAAACTGTTTAACATAAGGAGGGGCATATTTTTTTGGGAGAATAATTACGCTGAAACTGCTCAGAAATATCAGGTATATGAAAACGGCGGTTTTGAAGCCTTGCAGGATAGACGTGGTAAAAGCACTGTCTACTTGACAGGGGGTAGGTCAATTTTTTTTGAATAGCAAAATATAGAAATATTTCTAAAAATTATTTATAATATACATAAAATCAACTTATTAAAGAGGGAATTACAATGATTGTTGAAACCACCATCAACGCCCAGACAAAAAATTACTTAAAAGAGCGACAGTTGGCAGATATGATAAAAAACATGAAATTCGATGAAGATTACATCGTCCAGATTTTCAATTTCTTTACGGATGTCCACCCTCAGGATATGGTAAAATTTATGGTAAAGTACGGGATTACCGAAAAAGAATTAATATCCTACTATGAAAATTTCATAAAAGAATATTATCCCAATAAATATATTGAGGAGCTAATAAAAGAAGAAGAATAAAAAAGTTTTATGAAGGATTTAGAAAATTAATTTATATACTGTAAAAATTTAAGCAGTGTGTTGAAATTAAAATAAAAGATGTAAAAAATTTAGTTTAAATAAATAAAATACAGGGGGGAAAGGGGGTAAGTTATAATTCTATAGAAAAAGCCTGAGATTAGATGGGGAGATGTTTTTAATGAATGAAGGCTGGTTAATATTACTAAAAAAAGCCATTGATATTATAGAGAAAGCCGGTATAGCTGAGGATGAATGGTCGTTTGGTGGAGGAAGCGCTTTAACCGTTTATTACCATCACCGGGAGAGCTTTGATGTGGATATTTTTTTGAAGGATGCTCAGCACCTTTTACTTTTGACACCGCGGCTGAATTCATACATAGAAGGTATAGAGGATTACAACGAAATGTCCAATTTTGTTAAGATAAAAATGAGCGATGGGGAAATAGATTTCATATTAGCACCTCATTTAACCCGGGATTGGTATATAAAAAGAGAAATTTTAAATCATTTAATTATGATGGAAACACCGTGGGAGATAGTTATTAAAAAGCTTTTTTACAGACCCGAGAGTTTGAAAGTAAGAGATATAGTGGATACAGCGGTGGTATTAAAGAATGAATGGGATAAAATGCAGGAATACAGCAATATAATCCTTCCTAAAATTGAAATTATAAAAGGAAGATGGGAGAAAATTAAAAATTTATATAAAGAAGAAGCAGAAAAGCTTATAATCTTTGATAAATCCATAATTGCAGAGGCGTTTGAGCTTTTTAGTAACTACATAAAAAGCATTAGTAAGGATAACCGATAATTATTGACAACCCCCTTTTTATTTTTCTAAAATAGAGTGTATGGATTTTTTTATGTACGGAAATTTTTCAAGGGGGACTTATAATGCATACCAAGTTTATATTTATAACCGGTGGAGTCGTCTCTTCGCTCGGAAAAGGCATCACCGCAGCTTCCTTGGGAAGGCTTTTGAAGGCAAGAGGGCTAAAAGTATTCATGCAAAAATTTGATCCGTATATAAATGTGGACCCGGGTACCATGAGCCCCTATCAGCACGGGGAGGTTTTTGTAACCGAGGATGGGGCGGAAACGGATCTGGACCTCGGGCACTACGAAAGGTTTATCGACGTAAACCTGACAAGGGACAGCAACGTAACCACCGGGCAGATTTACTGGACGGTGCTGATGAAGGAAAGAAGAGGAGATTATTTGGGAGGAACTGTTCAGGTAATACCCCACATTACCAACGAGATAAAGGAAAGGATTTTAAACATTGCCCGGAAGGAAAACCCCGATGTGGTAATTACCGAGATAGGGGGAACGGTGGGCGATATTGAAAGCCTTCCCTTTTTGGAAGCAATAAGACAGCTCAGGGCCGACATAGGCAGGGACAACGTCCTTTACATCCACGTCACATTGGTGCCATATCTTTCCAAAGCCGGAGAATTAAAGACAAAACCCACCCAGCACAGCGTAAAGGAACTCCGGAGCATTGGAATTCAGCCGGATATAATAGTGTGCAGGGCGGAAAAGCCCCTCTCCGAGGAGCTGAAAGAAAAGATCGCCCTTTTCTGCAGTGTGGAACCCGAAGCCGTTGTTCAAAACTATGATGCGGAAACCATTTACGAAGTTCCTCTCATACTTCAAAGGGAAGGCCTCGACGAAGTGGTGGCAAAAAAGCTCGGCATTGACGGCATGAAGGCGGACCTTACGGAGTGGGAGGATATTGTAAACAGGATAAAAAATCCGAAAAACAGGGTGAATATCGCCCTTGTGGGAAAATACGTGGAACTTCACGATGCCTACCTCAGCATAGTTGAAGCATTAAACCACGGGGGCATTGCCAACGACGCCCGGGTGTTTATAAAATGGGTGCATTCGGAAGACTTAGAGGAAGAAAATATAAACCTGAAGGAAGTGTTTGAGGGAATAAACGGCATATTGATTCCCGGAGGCTTTGGAGACAGGGGTATAGAGGGAAAAATAAAGGCAATTCAGTACGCCAGGGAAAACAAGATTCCCCTTTTTGGGATATGCCTCGGGATGCAGTGCTCGGTGATAGAGTTTGCAAGAAACGTCTGCGGCTTAAAGGATGCCCACAGCACCGAATTTTCCCCGGATACCCCCCATCCCGTTATAGACCTTATGCCCGAGCAGAGGGGCATAGAGAAAAAGGGCGGCACCATGCGATTGGGCCACTACCCCTGCATGGTAAAAGAGGGCACAAAAACCTTTGAGGCTTATAAAGAAGGAATAATAGAGGAGCGCCACAGGCACCGCTATGAATTCAACAACGACTACAAGGAAATCCTGGAAAATAACGGGCTAATAGTTTCGGGAATATCCCCCGATGGAAAGCTTGTAGAGATAATAGAGCTGAAAGACCATCCCTGGTTTATCGGGACCCAGTTCCACCCCGAATTTAAGTCAAGGCCGGAAAGGCCCCATCCCCTCTTTAGAGAGTTTATTAAGGCCTCTCTCGATTACAGAAAAAAACTCATTGAAGGATAAAACCGGAGAAAAATCTCCGGTTTTTTTATACATTATTACAATTTTTATTGTCTCCGGGCTCTTATTATAATAGAATAGAAATATCATAAAAATTAGAAGATAATTTTCCGGAACCTACAAGGTTATCGAAAGGGGGTATTTTATGCTGAAAAAACTTACCTTTGAAGACCTTTGCTCAAATTGCGACCCTTCCCTTCTGGAGTTTGAGACCACCGACCAGTTAGAGCCAATCTCCGACATCATAGGGCAGCAAAGGGCAATAAGGGCAATGGAATTCGGCCTTAAAATAACGAAAAAGGGTTATAACATATTCATAAGCGGGCCTACCGGTACCGGTAAAACCACCTATGCCAGGCTTGCAGTCTCTAAAGCGGCAAAAGAAAAAAGCGTTCCCGAGGATATAGTTTACGTTTTTAACTTTGCAAAACCCGAAAAACCAACAGCATTATTTTTAAGGGCAGGCATGGGATACGAATTAACTAAGGATATGGAAAAACTCGTAAACGAGGTAAAAAGGGAAATACACAGGGTGTTTGACGATGAATCCTTCGAGGTACAGAGACAGGAAATAGTGGAAAAATACCAGAAAAAATCCGCTGAAATATTTGAGAAGTTAGACGAACAGGCGAAAGCCGAAGGCTTTATAATTCAAAGGAGCCCCCAGGGTTTTATAACGGTGCCCTTAAAAGAAGGTAAGCCCATGAGCCAGGAGGAATTTGATTCCCTCTCCGAGGAGGAAAGAAAGGAAATTGAAGAAAAGGGGAGAGGTTTACAGCCCAAATTGGACGAAGCCCTGCGCAGGGCAAGGATGGTGGACAAAGAAGCCAGGGAAGAACTGATGAAATTGGAAAGAAAAGTTGCTCTCGATGCGGTAAATCCCCTCTTTGAGGAAGTAATATCCAAATACGCCGAATTTGAGGGCGTTGTCAACTACCTGAAGGAAGTAAAAGACGACATGATAAAAAACTTAGCCGCATTAAAACAGGTGACCAGGGACAAAACCGAAGAAATAAACGAGTTTACCGCAATCTTTACCCAGGGAATTCCAAAAGAGGAGTTTTTAACAAGGTATAGAGTGAACCTTTTTGTAGACAACAGAAACACAAAAGGTGCACCGGTGATTATAGAGACGAACCCCACCTACTACAACCTTTTCGGGAAAATAGAGGGCAAGGCCTCCTTCGGCACTGTGGTTACCGATTTTACCATGATAAAAAGCGGCGCGGTGCACAGGGCAAGAGGGGGATACCTCATTATCCAGGCGGAAGACCTTTTCAAGGACCCCTTTGCTTGGGACACCTTAAAGCGCACCCTTAAAAACGGGGAAGCCCGCATAGAAAACATAGGAGAGCAGTACCGGGTAATACCCACGGTATCACTAAAACCCCAGCCCATTCCGGTAGATGTAAAAGTAATACTAATTGGTCCGTCCCTTTACTATTACCTTTTAAACGAATACGATGAAGACTTCAAAAAACTTTTCAAAATCCGCGTAGACTTTGACGTGGAAATGGAAAAGACAAAGGAAAACCTGAAAAACTACGCTGCCTTCATATGCCACATATGCAAAAACGACGGACTTTTACACTTTGACAAAGAAGCCGTGGCAAAGGTAATTGACTACAGCTCCAGGCTTGCCGAGGATAAGACCAAACTTTCCACAAGATTTAACGATATCGTGGAGCTTTTGTACGAAGCCAGCACCTGGGCGGAAATAGAAGGATCGGACCTGGTAAAAAAACAGCATGTAATAAAAGCCATTGAGGAAAAAGCTTACCGCTCCAACCGGGTGGAAGAAAAACTCCTGAAAATGATAGAAAAAGGCGAAATAATAGTAGAAGTTTCGGGGCAAAAGGTTGGGCAGGTGAACGGACTTTCCGTTCTGGACGTAGGGGACTACACCTTCGGCCAGCCTTCCAGAATCACCGCTACTACCTATCTTGGCGATGCAGGAGTAGTAAACATTGAAAGGGAAGTAAAGCTCTCGGGCAAGATTCACGAAAAGGCGGTGCTTATACTTTCGGGCTTTTTGGGAGAAAAATACGCAAAAGACATGCCCCTTGCCCTTTCTGCCAGCATTACCTTCGAGCAAAACTACGGAGGAGTGGAAGGCGACAGCGCCACCTGCGCCGAGCTAATAGCCCTCTTATCGAGTATTTCGGGAATACCCGTAAGGCAGGATATAGCCATTACCGGTTCCCTGGACCAGCACGGCAACGTCCAGCCTGTCGGCGGAGTAACCCATAAAATTGAAGGTTTTTATCACGCCTGCAAAATAAAAGGCCTAACAGGTACTCAGGGGGTAGTAATACCTTCAAAGAACATTGATAACCTCATGCTCAAAGAAGAAGTCCTCGAGGCAGTGAAGGAAGGCAAATTCCACATCTTTTGCGCCGAGACCATAGACGATGTAATAGAGATAATGACGGAAATGAAAGCCGAAGAATTCCATCAAAAAGTGAAGGAAGCCCTGAAAAACCTTGCAGAAAAAGCCAAGGAATTTTTTGACGGCGAATAAAATTTTACCTTTTCGGAAGGAATTTCCTGAAAAATGAAGAATATAATTTATACCGGAACTTATCCAAAAAAATTTTTCACAAATGTTACGCTATGTTACATTTCGTTTACAGTTGATTCTAACTTATTGACGCAAAAGAAACCCCAATGCTATAATACCTTTAGAAGTTAAGCTCAGGGGGAATATCAAATCTTCTCAATCCTTTGAGAGGGGGGATAAGTAAGAAAATACAAGCTTTTATAAAATAAAATAAAATATATAAAAAATAAGGAGGATTTGGGTATGAAATCAATTAAGAAGCTGCTGGCACTTGCGATTATTGCAACGTTAGTGCTCGGCTTAATGCCCGTTGCTTTTGCAGCACCGACGTTTCCTGATACAGCCGGGAAGCCGTTTGAACAGGCTGTAGAGCAATTAAAAGCATTAGGCATTGTAGATGGATATCCTGATGGCACATACAAACCGGATGTGGTTGTAACAAGAGCTCAAATGGCAAAGTTAATAGTTATTTCTCTTGGATTAAATAATGCAGCAGAAATTTCAAAAGGAATTACAATGTTTACAGATGTAAAATCAGATCATTGGGCTTCTGGCTATATAAATGTTGCTTCAAGCTTAGGAATTATTGTTGGTTACCCCGATGGCACCTTCAAACCTGAAGCAACTGTATCTTATCCAGAAGCATTAACAATGTTGGTAAGAGCGCTTGGCTATAAAGACAGCGATCTTCCTGGTACATGGCCTACGAATTATCTTGTAAAAGCTTCAACTCTTGGAATTACAAAAGATGTAACTGTAACTCTTGGCGGAGCGAATCGTGGCGATGTTGCGTCAATGTTAATGAACACATTAAAAACAAAAACTGTAAAACGTACTAATGAAGGATTAGTAGAGGATGTTTTGCTATTATCAAAAATTGCTAAAGAAGCTACATATACCGTAATTGCTACTCCGGAAGTAGATTCAAATGTAGAAGCTGGTAAGGTTGTAACTAAGGAAGGTACAATTTCAGCAGGTTCAATTAATTTCAATGATTATTTGGGCAGAAAAGTAACTGTATTTGAAAAAGATGATAAACCTATCGTTGTTACAAAAGTTGAAGGAGATGTTGTTACAGTAGAGGCATCTAAGGATTCAGTTTCAGGAATAGTGTATTATAAGAAAGACGATAAAACTCCTTATGCTGAACTTAAGGTAGCTACAAATGCTAAAATGGTATATAATGGAACACTATATGATGTTAATTTTGGAGACATAAAAACTGGAGCAAAGGTTACTTTGATTGATACCGATTCTGACAAAACATATGATTACTTAATAGTTAAGTATTATGACGCACCTGTTGTAGTAGCAAAAGATGTTGTAGCTAATGCAACAAAGATATACACTGAAGGATCCACAATAAACCTTACTACTGATGATGAGGGTAAAGTAGATTTAAGTAAAGTTAATGTAAAAATAAATGGAGTTCCTGCAAAGCTCGAAAACATCAAGAAAGATGATGTCCTCTATATAGCAAAAGACAAAGAAACAAAAGCCAAAATGGAATTGTATGTAATTAGAAAGACTGTTAGTGGCAAATTCACAGAAATCAAAGATGGTAAATACGTTATCGGTGGAGTAGAATATGAAGTAATTAATGCAGCGGACAGCCTTTTAGGTAAGGACGTAAAAGCATTACTTGGAGAAAATAATAAAATAGTTAAATTAGCAGAAGTATCAACAACAGCAGTTGAAAATTACGGTTATATTACCGTTACTGGAAAAGTATACGGAGCTTTTGGTGTAGAATCCTATCAGGTAAAAATGGTTAAGCCCGATGGCACAACAGCAGTATTAACAGTAGAAAAATCTAAAGTAGATGATGGTTATATTGATTTTAATGCAATAGCACCGGGATTTGTTAAGTATACAGTTAATGAAAAGAACGAAATCAATGCTCAACCTACACCAGTTACTTTAACGATATTGAGTGGTTATACTGTAGACACTACAAATAATAAGTTAACAAAAGCCAATGCACCAACATATTACATTAATTCCGATACAGTTGTATACAATGTTGATGGTAGTACTGTAAAAGTAGTAAAATTTGCAGATTATGATTATACAGGAGTAACATTAAAGGTTCTTGTATCAGATGATAATTTAAACAATGTAAAATATTTAATTACTGAAGGAACTTTAACTTCTAAGACAGATACAGGAACAAAAGTATTTATTAAATCGGTATCCAAAATTGCAGACAATAAAGCTAGGTTCTATGCAGTTAAATTAGATGGAACATCAGTAGCATATGACTCCACTTTAAATTATGCAGACTATACTACTGCTAAAGGAGTTTATTCCTTAACAATCGACAAGGATGGTAAAGTAACAAAAATAGAAGATATTATAAATGTTCCTAAAGATGAAGTATTAGCAAAGACATCAACAAGGATTAATATCGGTGGAACAGTATATGATTTGGCTTCAACAGTAACAGTATTTGATAAAGACGGTAATAAACTTACAATGGATGATATCGTAGTTAAGACAGATTATGTAGATGGTAGCCAAGTAAAAGCTTATAAGAATACTGATGTAAAAATTGAAATAATAGTTATAGAACAGTAAATAATGCAAGGGGTGGAATATCCACCCCTTTATTTTGTGCGCGCGGCATGCCCGCGACCTTGATGGTGAAAGTCCATTACGGGGGTTGATAGCACCAACCGTTAGCTGAAGGCAAGGGTGTCCACCGCGAGGTGGAATCTGAAGGAAGCCGGAAGCAAAATCCCGGTCCGACGAACAGGAACTGCATATAAGGCATATGTAAGCCGGACGAGTTTGCATAACAAAACGAAGTCCAATGCTATCCGAGGCTTACGGTGTAAATGCAGCGGATATATGGGAGGAAGGGGCGCGAGCTTACCCGCGGAGGTCTGATAGGGACGCTGTGGAGAAGAAATCGAAACGGCAACCCATACAGCGATGTATGGCTGAACTATCAGAAGTCAGCAGAGGCCATAGTATATAGGTGGTCATGAACACCTGTAGAAGGGCCGAACATCAGAAAGTTCCGGAGACTTAAGAGATTCGAGAGGGATGCAAAGAAAGCAGACAACCCCATGGAAATGGGGGCTGACCGCAGGAAGTAAGGGTGGAACCCTGAGGTAATGCGGGAGCGCTGAGTATTCCTCCGGCATCAAAGAGAGGAAGGGACATTATGCAGGAAGTCCAGGAGAGGCTGCTTGAGGAAATACTTGACAGTGAAAACATGAACCTTGCATACAAGAGAGTAAAGGCCAATAAAGGGAGCCATGGAGTAGATGGAATGAAGGTAGATGAACTTCTACCTTATCTGAAGAAACATGGCAAAGAAATCAAGCAGTCAATACTTGAGGGGAGATACACGCCCCAACCCGTAAAGAGGGTAGAAATACCCAAACCAGATGGGGGAGTTAGACTACTTGGGATACCTACGGTGCTTGACAGGATGATACAACAAGCGATAGCGCAGGTGCTCAACCGAATATTTGACCCGAGCTTTTCAAAAAGCAGCTACGGATTCAGGCATGGTAAAGGAGCGCATCAAGCCATAATGGCGGCAAGAGAACACATAAAGCAAGGCAACAACTGGGTAGTGGACATAGACTTAGAAAAATTCTTCGACAGAGTAAACCATGACAAGCTGATGTCATTAGTAGCGAGGAAAGTAAGGGACAAGAGGGTGCTCAAGCTAATAAGGAAATATTTAGAATCTGGGATAATGCTAAACGGAATAAAAGTGAAGAATGAAGAAGGGACACCGCAGGGGGGGCCATTAAGCCCGCTCTTAGCCAACATAATGCTTGACGAATTGGACAAAGAGCTTGAGAGAAGGGGGCACAAATTCTGCAGGTATGCAGACGACTGCAACATATACGTAAAAAGCAAGAAAGCGGGACAAAGGGTAATGGAGAGCATAACCCGGTATATAGAGCAGGAGCTAAAGTTGAAAGTAAACAAGAACAAAAGTGCCGTAGATAGACCCAGTAAGAGGAAGTTTTTAGGATTCTCCTTCTACATAAAAGGAGGGGAAGTCAGGAACTTCATCCATAAAAAGCCCATAGAGAGATTCAAGGATAAAGTTAGGGCAATCACATCAAGGAGCAACGGGAGAAGCATGGAATGGAGGAAAGAGAAACTAAACCAGCTGATAACAGGATGGGTAAATTACTTTAAAATAGCGGATATGAAGAACACAGCAAGGGAACTGGATGGATGGATAAGAAGGAGACTAA
The DNA here is from genome assembly GCF_049723235.1 of Thermovenabulum sp. Taxonomy (NCBI): domain Bacteria; kingdom Bacillati; phylum Bacillota; class Clostridia; order Thermosediminibacterales; family Thermosediminibacteraceae; genus Thermovenabulum; species Thermovenabulum sp. The sequence goes on from NZ_JBNARB010000013.1 coordinate 44,886, forward strand.
GGATGTGCTACTGGAAGCAATGGAAGAAGATAAAGACGAAGCATGACAATTTAGTCAGATTAGGGATAAACGATGTGAAAGCATGGGAGTATGCCAATACAAGAAAAGGCTATTGGAGGATATCCAACAGCCAGATATTAGCAACTTCCATAACTAACGAATACCTTGAAAAGGAAGGCTTTTTAAGTCTAACGAAGAGACTTTCGATGGCATAATAAATTCTGATGAACCGCCGTATACCGAACGGTACGTACGGTGGTGTGAGAGGAGATAGGTAAAATAATTACCTACCTCCTACTCGATTAGGACAAAATTTTTAATGAAATTTTAGGTAAAAGCTGGATAGCATACTTCAAATCACAGCACTTATTAATTTCGAAAAAAATTTTTATAGAAAAATTTAATAACATAAGGAAGCTCATTAAAAATCTCATTCCCCAAACCCACCTCCTTCCTCACAAAAATTTAATAAATAATATATAAAATAATCACAATTAAATTAAAATTTTATCGTATAATATATCTATAGTTTGATAATAAAACAATTTTTGCAGGAGGGATGGGTTTGAAGTATAAAAGGTGGATAGCGGCTCTTTTGGTTGTAGCTCTTTTGGGAGCCGGAATTTTTTATTTTTTTAACAAAAATAAAGCAAAAAGTGCTTCAGGGGAAGTGTTTTACCCTATTAAGGTAATAAGGGGGAATATAGCTTCAAGCGTGAAGGGCTCGGGGAGGGTGGAACCGAACAGCATCTATACCATTTACCCTAAGGCAGCGGGAACTGTAAAGAAGCTATACGTAAAAGAAGGAGATGAGGTAAAAAAAGGAGATATCCTTTTTGAACTTGCAAATGAAGACGTGGATTTATCCTTGAGAAAGGCAGAACTTGCATTAAGACAGCAGAGGCTTTCGGCTGAAAGCGTCTTGAAGGATAAAAATAAAAAAGATGTGGTATCCGGTGTGGAAGGATACATAAAGCAAATATCGGTGAAGACGGGGGATCAGGTAAACAAAGGCACAACCCTTGCAACAATAGTGGTAAATCCCGATTCTACCATAATAAAGGCGCCGTTTAATGCTAACCAGATAAAAAATATGAAGGTAGGGCAGAAAGCTTCGGTTCTTTTTACCGATTCCCTGTACACTGTAGAGGGGAAAGTCAAAAGTATTCCTCAAAAGGGAGAGCTTCAAAGCTCGGGAGCGGTATATTATTATGTAGAAATTATTGTTGATGGAAGTTATTACATAGAAGGACAGGAAATTCCTGTTTCGGTGACGGTATATACCGATAAGGGTGCAGAGTATTCTATTGCTCAGGGTTATGTTTCGGCACCCGAAACCTATGATGTAAAAGCGGAAATAGCCGGGTACATAAGCGGTGTTTATGTAACGGAAAATTCGAAGGTTAAAAAAGGGGAAAAACTTTTTACTATAAGCTCGGAAGATCTCGACAGGCAAATAGAATCATCGCTTTTATCCCTTCAGCAGGCAGAATTGGATTATCAGCAAAAATTAAAGCAGAGGGAAGACCTCATATACCGCTCGCCCATTAATGGAAAAGTAATTGATTTAAATATTAAAGAAGGGGAAGACCTTACCGAGTCTCAGGTAAATTCCAGCAATGGTGTGTTGACCGTTGCGGATTTTTCAAAAATGAAGATTTCCTTTTCGGTAGATGAAGTAGATGTGGTAAAGATAAAACCCGGAATGAAGGCGAAAATTACCTTTGATGCTTTAAATAATAGAGCAGTAGAAGGGACAGTAGAAAAGGTTTCAAACATAGGGGTTACCCAGAACGACGTTACCACCTATGAGGTGACGGTTGTAGCTGAGCCAATTGATGGAGTAAAAAGCGGAATGAATGCAACGGTTGAGATTACCTTTGAGCAAAAAGAAAATACGCTTATATTGCCGCAGATTGCTCTAAGGACGATAAACGGCAGATACTTTGTAAGAGTTCCTGCCGATAATCAGGGAAACAATGGGAAAAATAACCAGAACAATTCTACCATGAAAGAAGTAAGAGTAGGAATTTCCAACGGAGAGTACGTGGAGATACTGGAAGGGCTGAAGGAAGGCGATACGGTGCTGATAACCGCTTCTCAATCGGGCACCAGCAACACCTTTCAGAATCGAAGGATGAACCAGCCGCCCATCATGATCCGGCAGGGAAGATAGTGACGGGAGGAGATAATATTGATAGAGCTGAAAGGTGTTAGAAAGGTTTACGGTAAAGAAAAAAATGAATTTGCGGTGCTGGAAGACGTAAATTTAAAAATAGAAGCCGGGGAGTACGCATCTATAATAGGCCCTTCGGGCTCGGGGAAAACCACTTTGATGAACATTCTCGGGTTTATCGACGTGCCTTCTTCGGGAGAGTATTACTTTGAAGGAAAGCTAACGAGTAAGCTCGGGGATTTAGAACTTTCCAGAATAAGAAACAAAAAAATCGGCTTTGTTTTTCAAAGTTTTAACCTGATCGCCGAGCTTACTGCACTTGAAAACGTGGAACTTCCCATGATTTATGCAAATATAAGCCCCAAAAAAAGGCTTGCCCGGGCAAGGGAACTTTTAAGTCTTGTAGGGCTGTCGGACAGAATGCACCATAAGCCTTTAGAGCTTTCGGGGGGACAGCAGCAAAGGGTAGCCATTGCGAGGGCGTTAGCACTGGATCCACCGCTTCTTTTAGCGGATGAGCCGACGGGCAACCTGGATTCCAGATCGGGAAGGGAAATTATCGATCTTTTGGAGGGACTAAACCGGGAAGGAAAAACAGTAGTTATAATTACCCACGATCGGGAGATAGCCGCAAGGACCAAAAGAAGGATTGAAATACTGGACGGCAGGATAGTCCGGGATGAAAGGGCGGAGAGAGAAAAATGCCGGTAATTGCACACTTTAAAATGGCTTACAGGAGCCTTGTAAGGAAAAAGTTGAGGTCCTTTCTCACCATGCTCGGGGTAATTATAGGGGTGGCATCGGTTATAACATTGGTATCCCTTGCCCAGGGGTCGGCCAGTGATATAACGGAAAATATAAAAAATCTCGGGTCTAACTTAATATCAGTAAATATATCTCCCAGGGGATTTTTAAACACCTTTACCTACGAAGAGGCTTTGAAGCTGAAAAACATACCCTTTATACAAAAAGCAGCTCCGGTGGTAAATACCCGGCAGACGGTGGTTTATTTAAATAATAAATACGACAATGTCAATATCATAGGGACTAACGGGGATTATTTTGACATAAGGAATTTAAAGGTGAGGCAGGGAAGGGTTTTTACGGAAGAAGAGGTGGATTTAAGGAGAAACGTAGCGGTAATCGGCTCTACTATAGCCGAGGAGCTCTTTGGCAATGTAAATCCTGTAGGAAAGGAAATAAGGATAAAAAATAAAATACTGACGGTTATAGGGGTGCTGGAGTCAAAAGGGAGCACGATGGGCGGCTCGGAAGATGAAGTGGTGCTGTTACCCGCTACAACCGCAAAGATGTTAACTTCCAGCAGTCGAATTAATCAGGTCTATCTTCAGGCGGAAAGCCCGGAGGTGGTAAATCCGGCAAAAAGCATCCTGAGCGATTATCTCAATAAAAAGTTCAAAGGGGACGAGGAAGCCTACAGGATATTTGACCAGACGCAAATCTTAGAAACGGTGCAAAAGACCACCAATACCCTTTCGGCAATGCTCGGTGGTATTGCCGCAATTTCCCTTCTGGTGGGCGGCATTGGTATAATGAACATAATGCTCGTTTCCGTTACCGAAAGAACCAGGGAAATAGGTATTAGAAAAGCCCTGGGCGCTTCGAAAACTGATATTCTCTTACAGTTTCTCATAGAATCTGTTGTAGTTAGCGGTATCGGAGGGATTATCGGTATTTTTACCGGGGTTATTTCGGCTTACCTTATAAAAAATGCGCTAAATATAAGCGTGAAATTTCCACCGTCGATTATACTCTTATCAATTGGATTTTCAATGCTGGTGGGGATATTCTTCGGCCTTTACCCGGCAAGCCGGGCGGCAAATATGAATCCGGCGGAAGCGTTAAGATACGAATGAGCAGGGAATGCCCTGCTTTTTTTATTTTAGTCAAAATGTAATAATAAAAAGATGGGAAAGTATGATAAAATTGTAAATGTATAAATTTTTATTTATTTTAAGGAGAATGAAAATGTTAATAGAGCTGAAAAATGTAAAAAAATATTACAGAACGGGGAAGGTAAACGTAAAAGCCCTGGACGGGGTAAATTTATCGGTGGAAAGGGGAGAGTTTCTTTCAATAATGGGGCCTTCGGGGTCGGGAAAATCCACCCTTTTGAACATCATCGGATGTCTGGATAAACCCACCGAAGGGGAGTACCTTCTGGACGGAAAAAAAGTGGAGAAGCTGAACGACGATGAACTGTCAAGTATTAGAAACGAAAGCGTGGGGTTTGTGTTTCAGACCTTCCACCTTTTACCTGAATATGATGCGGTTTTTAACGTGGAAATACCCCTTATTTACCGGGGGGTTCCGGCAAAGGAAAGGAGAAATAGAGCCGAAAAAGCCCTGGAAGTGGTGGGATTGAAGGATCGAATGAAGCACAGGCCCTTGGAGCTTTCCGGAGGGGAACAGCAGAGGGTGGCTATAGCCCGGGCTCTGGTGCAGGATCCTCTTTTAATTCTTGCTGATGAGCCCACAGGGGCTTTGGACTCAAAGACCGGAAATTCCATAATGGAGCTTTTTTGCAGGCTCAACGAGGAAAAAAATCTTACGATAATCCTGGTGACCCATGATGAAAAGATGGCGAAGTACGGGAAAAGGATTGTGCATATTCTGGATGGAAAAATTGAAAGGGAGGCTTATTTATGATAAAAAAAGTAGCTGCTTTTATTTTGATTGCTGCTCTTTTGGTAATGGGGGGAGTTTATGCCTTTAAAAGCCTTCTTCCTCCGCCGAAAAAGGAGGCTCAGGGGCCGGTTTATTCCACAGCCAAGGTCATAAGAGGGGATATAAATGTGGGCGTTGAGACTACGGGCCCCCTTTATCCCAACAGCAGCGGGGGAATAATGGTTCCCTACAGCCCCGAAACGCAGGTGATGATGAGCTACATAATAGATCAGGTCCTGGTGAAAAGCGGTGATACGGTTCAGGCGGGGCAGGTTCTGGTAAAACTTCGCGCGCCAAATGTGCAGACCGAGCTGGAAAATCTGCAAAAACAGATCGATACCGCGAAAAAGGCTTTAGCGGATAAACTGGGGACGACGCCGGAAAGGCTGTATGAAGTGGACCCTTCAAAGGGTATTACCCTTACCGCTCCTATTGATGGAAGGATATTCGGGCTTACCGCAAAGGAAGGAAATGAAATAAAAGAAGGGGAAATCGTAGCCAAGGTAGTAAATGACGGTAAATACAAATTACAGGTAAAGCTTTACCCGGGAGAATTTGCGATAGCCAAGGAATATAAAAAGGCTTTTATGAGGTTTTCGGTTTATGAAGGAGTACTGGAAGGGCAGGTGGTGGATGTAAACCCCGAACCGGTGACGGAAGCGACCGGGAGCACCGACTACACCGGTGAGCAGATGTATCAGTACGTCTACTACATGACCGTGGAGGGGAAAAACCCGGGGCTTATACAGCCGGGGCTTACCGCCTATGTGGGTTTGGCAAAAGAAGGGGTGACAAATCCCGAAAGTCCCGAAATATTATGGTTGAAATACCCTTCAAAGGTGGAGGGATTTTCCGAAGAGGAGTCAATTTTTTCCACTGTTACCGCAAGGGTTACGAAGGTGTTTGTAAAGGAAAGGAGCAAGGTAAAAAAAGGTGACCCGGTACTGCAGCTGGCCGGGTCGGATGTACGGGATTACATAATGGAAGAACTTAAAAAAATTTCTGAGCTGGAGAGCAAGCTTTACAAGCTTCAAAGCCAGCTTCAAATGCTGGAAATCAGGGCTCCGATAAGCGGCGTGGTAGCGGACCTGAACGCCACCGTTGGGAAAACGGTAAATATGGGCGAATGGCTGGGGAGCATTTTTAGCCCGGACGACATGACCATGTGGTGTCAGGTGGACGATATTGATATACTGCTTGTAAAACAGGGTTCACCGGTAAAAGTGACCCTTGACGCCCTTCCCGGCAAGGTGCTCGAAGGCAGTGTGGTGTTCATATCACCAATGGGGAAAGACCAGAGCGGAATATCCAGATTTGAGGTTAATATAAAAGTCAAAGGGACGCCGGAGCTGAAACCCGGGATGCAGGCAAAAGCGTACATAGAAGCCGGAAGCTCTAAAGGTGTACTTCTTGTACCGGTAGAGGCGGTTTTTGAAGAGGATGGACAGCCGAAAGTAGAGGTTTTAAATCCCGACGGTACCACAAAGGTGGTTTCCGTGGAGCTCGGCCTTATGAACGACAGATTCGCCGAGATAAAAAGCGGTTTGAAGGAAGGAGATGAGGTGGTTACGGGTTCGAGTTTTGACGTTTTGCCATCCCAGCATATAAAGACCGATAGGCTCCTCCCCGGACAAAACAGCGGTGGCCAGAGCGGCTCGAATACGCAGGAAAATAGCGGTGGTAAATGAGGTGGATACGATGAAAAACGACCTGCGGAGATTTTTAGTAAAACTCGGATTTTCCTTGAAAATGGCATGGCACGGTGTTGCGGCAAAACCCCTCCGCTCGTTTTTAACGGTCCTAGGGATTGCCATAGGTGTAGCATCGGTCATAAGCCTAATGGGTATCGGCGAGGGGGCACGGCTTGAGGTACTAAAGCAGTTTGAGAGCCTCGGCTCCAATGTCATAGTTATTAAAGCCCAGGACCCATCGGTAAATTTCAAACCGGAAGAAGCTCAGGAGCTAAAAGAAAGGGTAAACGGGCTTATTTACGCAACGCCTATAGTAAGGACAAAGGCAGTGATGAGGTGGCGAAGGGCACGGGGAGAAGTACAGATACTTGGCGTAAGCAGCGAATATTATAAGGTGAGGGATTACAAAGTAATCACCGGGCACTTTTTTACCGAATGGCATGTAAAGGAAAGGGCAAAGGTGGCGGTCTTAGGCTACAACCTGGGCAAAAGCCTTTTAAACGGAAGGTCGCCGGTAGGGGCTACCTTTACTTTGAACAACGAGACCTACAGGGTGGTGGGTGTGCTTTCAAAAAAGGGGAATGCCCAGGAAGGGCTGGACGATATGATTATAATCCCCTACACCACCGCTCTTAAAATAGCCGGAAAAAGAAGTGTTGACGAGATCTGGGTTAAAGCGGACACGGCAAAAAGTGCGGACCTTGCCATCGCCCAGATGGGGAGAATCTACAGGAGAAAATTGGGGCTGGATTTAAAAGCTCCGAAAATAAATCCGGGAAATGAAAAAGAAGGAGCTGAAGGAAAACCCGTGGAGGGTAAGACACCGGTAAATCCAGCTCCGGTGCCCGCTCCTCAACCCCCGGAAAGCGGCAAAACATCAAATGACAGTATTATAGCAGGGAAAGACTTGATTACAATCACAAACATGAACACCCTGATTGAGGAAGCCGATAAAGCAAACCGGGTGATGACCCTTTTACTGGCGGGGATTGCCTCGGTATCCCTTCTTGTCGGGGGGCTCGGGATAATGAACATAATGCTGGTGGCGGTTTCCGAGAGGACATCGGAGATAGGATTAAAGCGGGCTCTTGGAGCAAAAAAATCGGACCTTTTACTGCAGTTTATCCTGGAAAGCTTGATTCTTAGCCTTTTTGGTGCGCTGGGAGGGATAATAGCGGGTATCTGGGGGGTAAAAGCTTTTACCGCCTACGGGCTTTACTCCATAGTCAGCCTTTCGGCTTTGAAGGTTTCCACCTTTGTGGCCCTTGGCTGCGGGCTCGTGTTTGGAGTATACCCCGCATACCTTGCCTCATCGGTACCTCCGGTGGAAGCCCTTAGAAGGTGAAATAAAATATATTAAGAGTAGAACAAAATTATTGTAAGAAATTTTCTTTTATTTTTTTAACAAATTTGTCAAAGTCATCAAGATTATTTTCAGCTGCTTCTATAACTTTTTCCGGAGAAACTTCTTCATAACCGTGAACAATTTTATTCCTGAATCCTATCATTTTCGAGTACAGCGTCAATTCTTTTTCATCAATTACTTTGAAATTATATAAGATGTTCAACGCATCTCTTGCGTCCACAGGGGCTTTGTTAAAATGCTTAGCAGTGATGTGATATATTATATCGATCATTGCCTCTACAGCGGTTTGCAGAGAGTATTTTAGGCCTTTAATAAGCCAGGGATCGCGTAAAATTTCTTCCTTTCCTTTTTCGGAAAGGAGTTTTTCTATATCCTTTTTTTGTTCAATTATAAAAAGTATTTTTTTTGTTATTTTCTCTTTATCTAACGGGCTCATTTTAATCCCTCCAGTATCATTTCTACAGCTTTTTTGTACCGGGGATATACCTCTTTATATCTTAAACTTACCTTTTCTATTAAATCGGTTACGGTGTTTTCATCCCTGATATATAGGGGTAATCCGTTTCTCAAAATATTGAAGGCAATTATAGTGTTTGAGTGGTTTACCGAGTGGATGTCAAAGAGATGACCCTCAAAATTTAAAAGCTTTAAGTATAATGTTTCAATAACATCCTCCGCTTTTTTTTCGTCTACGCAATCAAAAAAAATAATTCCGATGTCTATGTCGCTGTCGGGGCGCATTAAATCGAGGCTTGAGCCGAAAAGGTAGACGCCTGCTATTTCTTCAAAAGAGGCGACCTTTTCTGTGATGTAATTTTTTAATTTTTCTTTATCTATTCTTACCAAATCCCTCGGCATTTTTATCACCGCCTTTAAATTTCTTATTTATAAATTACCATAATTTTTATATAATTTAAAGATAAGGGTAGACCCGGGTAAAAATATTTCCAGCAAAAAGTTTTTGGCAGGGACGGAAGTTTTGATTAAAATAGAATTAAAGCATTGTATTTAAAAAATTTAAAAGCATTTAAAGAGAGTATAAAATATAATATATTAAATGCTGAATTCGCCTAAAAAAGAAGGGGTTAAAATGAGCTATTTTGTCGTAACTGGGCTTTTTTCCTATCTCGTCGGGGGATTTTTCGTTTTTCAAAAGAAGGAATATTTCACTCAAATAATAGAATTTTTCAAAGGCTACCTGACTATGCTTTTTGCAGGGCTCTACCTTCACTCGGGTCTTACCTACATTTTTTCTTCGATGGGCGTCTTAACGGGGCACACGCGCCCCTTTTTCAAGGGATTTCGCGGAGACACCACCGAAGCCCTTGCCCTCGGCATCATATTTTACCTTTCCTGGAAAATGGGGCTTTTGCTTTTATTGTTTTTTATAATTATAAAACAGTTTGTAGAAGAATACGACGATGCGGTATTTTTAACAGCCCTTTTGATCCCGGTGGTAACCTTCCGGTTTTTCAGGACCGATTCGTATAATATAATTTCTTTGATTATCTTTGCCCAGCTTGCCGTTCAGTTCTGGCCGGATTTTCTGGAAAAAAAGGTAAAATCCGTTCTAGTTAACCGCACCCTGCTGGGGCTCCTGGTGTTTTTTATTCTTGTTTTATTCTTTTTTAATAAATACGTGTACAAAGGCTTTGGAATGCAGAAGGATTTAATTAGGCATGGGCCGGGACATTTTAAGTATGCAGCAATTACCTTTGACGACGGGCCCGATCCGCTTTATACGCCCGAAATACTGGATATATTGAAGGAAAAAGGCGTACCGGCGACCTTTTTCCTCGTGGGGAAGAATGTGGAAAGCTACCCGGATATTGCAAAAAGGATCGTAAAAGAAGGGCACTCCATAGGCAATCACACCTATAGCCACAGGAGCCTCATCCCCCTTTCAGCAAAGGGGCAGGAGGAGGAAATAAAAAAGTGTGAAGCAGCTATAGAAAAAATAACGGGGGTCAGACCGGTGCTTTTCAGGCCCCCGAGGGGCGTGTATACAGCTTTTGCCAGAAAACTTTTAAAAGACGAAAGGTATACCATCGTCTTGTGGGACGTGAGTGCCATGGACTGGGCGGAACTGCCTCCGGATAAAATCGTGGAAAGAGTGGTCAAAAGCGTAAAACCCGGTTCCATAATACTTTTTCACGATTCGGGGGACTTAGTGACCTACAGAGGGGGCAACAGGACATCTACCGTGGAAGCCCTTCCTATGGTTATAGATGAGCTGAAAAAACAGGGCTACGAATTCGTTACGGTGGACCAGATGATATTCCTATCCGAACTGATGGAAACGGAGGAAAAGGTAAATGAGAATAAGAACGGCGGCTTTGAAGGACGTTGAGGCGGTGGCAGAGGTATTTTTAAGGGCTTTTGAGGGGAGTATAAGGTTTTTCACCCCCGTCACTTCGGGTATAAAAAGGGCGTTTTTTGACTTCTTTTCTCTTTTGATTTTTACCTTCAGGGAAGGTGTGATGGTGGCAGAGGAGGAAAATAAAATCATCGGGTACATCGTAATGGCGGATAACGTAAAAAGACTCTGGAAGGAAGCGGTACTTAGCGGATTTATTTTCAAGGTTATAGGGAAATATTTTAAAGGGGAATACGGAATAAATTTTAAGGATGCTTTAAAGATAGTTTTCAATAAGGTTTTCTTTTTAAAGTTTGAAGTGATCACATCGCCTTCGGCTCAGCTTTTGTCCATAGGCGTTTTGCCTGAGCATCACGGGAAAGGGATAGGAAGAGCGCTCCTGGAAAAAGGGATGGAATATATTCGGAAAAAAGGTATTAAAAGGGTAAAGCTGGAGGTCAGGCCCGAGAATACTTCAGCAGTGAAACTTTATAAAAGCTTTGGGTTTAAGGTAAAGGGAAGGACAAGGGACCTTCAGGGGGAATGGCTTATAATGGTCTGGGAAGGCTAAAAAGAAAACACCTCCCTTTCGATGTTTTGCACGAAAAACCTTCCGTCTTCTTCCAGAAAATTCAGGGCGCTTTCCAGCTGGCTTTCCGCATGGTTTTTACTTGAAGAAACGCAGCTTATACCTATTACGGCAAAGCGAAGGTCATCCTGCCTTTCCACTTCGGCCACGGAAAGGTTGAATTTACCTTTCAGCCTTTCAATGACGCTTTTTACAATTGATCGCTTATCCTTTAAAGAAAAGGTATCCCCTAAATAAATTTCCACCTTTAAGATTCCGATGTTCATGATAACCACCTTTCCAGGATTAAATTAAAAGCGGGCGGTAAGTATGGGCGTTTATAAGTATTTTAATAAAATTTCAAAGGAAAATAAAGGGGCGGTGCTGGTAACGGTGCTCCTCACCGGGACGGTGCTTATAATTCTTGCCCTTGCCCTTGCGGAGTTTTCAAGAAGCGATTTAAAGGCTTCCCTTTACTACGAAAGAAGGGTTCAGGCCCAGTATCTGGCAGAAGGAGGACTGCAAAAGGCGCTTTCGGAGCTGAAAAATGATCCTGAAAGGCTTCAGTATGTAATTTCATCAGCCCGGGGAAAGCCCAACGGTTTTTTATTCGACAGCATGAATGTGGACGAGGGAGATTTAAAGGGGAGTTTTACTTTAAAAGCTTATCTGGAATCGGAAAACAGGTTAAAAATTATATCGGAGGGTTCGTCGGGCGGGTCCAAATTTACTGCTTACGCGTATTTAAATGTAATTAGAAGCTATGAAGCCTTTCAGAAGATGATCTTTTCTTATTCGGGCTTTTCCTTTAACGGCTCCGCGAGCCTGCAGGGGGATATAGCCACTCTGGAAGATGTGGATTTAAAGGGAAGTTTTGATTTAAACGGAAATTTATACGCCAAAGGCGATGTAAAGCTTAGCGGGAGCGCCAGGGTGACAAAAAGCATATATTCTCTTGGTAATGTAAGCCTGAAAGGCAGCGCCGACGTCTACGGCGATATATACGCAAAGGGGTCTATTACATCAAGCGGGGCGGTGCTGGTAAGGGGTAAAAGATATCCCTACTACCAGGGGGATATAAGTTTTTCTCACGAAATGCCTTCCCCCGACCCTTATTTTTATAAAAACAGGGCCACTTCCGTTTACGAAGGCCCTTACAGGGTTACAAGCCTTGCCATGAGCGGTCATGTAATATTTGTCGATGATGATGTGGTTGAGGTGGTGGATAATAAAGGAAATAAAACTACGGTAGTGCATGAAGGGGATTTTTCAGCGGATAATCTTCAGGGAAACGGCGTGATATACGCAAAAGGGGATGTAGAGCTGAAGGTAGTAACGGGAAACAGCAGTGGAATAATAGTAATTTCGGAGAAAAACATCACCGTAAAAAATGCCGGGAGCGTAAAAAACGCCCTTTTGTTTGCGCCCAACGGCACGGTGGACCTGGGGACTTCAAATTTTGAAGGGTGCATTGTAGCAAAAAACGTAGAATCCAACGGGAGCGCGGTGATAAAATACAGTGGCGCTTTCTTATCCATGAGCCAGTATCTTCCCCAGCAAAACCCACCTAAAATTAACTTAGATTATATAAAAAAGGAAGGGACGTATTAAAAGCTCCCTTCCTTTATTTCTTCTTTTATTAAGAAGGAAATAATGAAAGCAATTAAAAACATCAGGCCGCCGCCCAAAAAGGTAAAGGCTATTCCGAAGCTGTCCCCGAGGAATCCGCCTATCATTGAGCCCATAACAAGTCCGATGGACATAAGGCCGTTATATACTCCGAAGGAACTGCCCTGATTTTCGCTGGTCCCTGCTTGAGCGATTAAAATATTTCCCGCTATGGTAACCGCAGCATTGAAAAATCCGAAGAAAAACCTGAGGGCAAAAAGCTCAAGGAAACTTCCGATAAATCCCTGGAGTGCAGTTAAAATAGCGCTTCCGATAAGTCCGATGCGGTAAAGGGAATTTACCGGGTATTTTACCTTTCCGAGAAAGGGGGAAGCTATGGCAGTAGAGATTCCCGTAATGGAAAAGGCGATGCCGGTATACAATGACGTGTTTTCTGGATTAATTTTGTGCATCAAGAGGGTTACCGCAGGAAGGATTCCCATTAAGGCCGCCTGGACGAAAATGCCTACCGAGTAAACCACGAGAAGCTTTCTGTTTTTAAAGGCATCCGCAATGCTTTTTATCATGGAAGATTTTGGCTTTGCCGTCTTTGATTCTTTAATGCCGGTGACATAAGGAAGAATTCCTGCGATTAATAGTAAAAATCCGTTAAAAGCAATACTTTTTCTAATTCCCATTATTTTGGCAGTAATTCCTCCTACCAGAGGGCCGGTAATGGTTCCCACTGCTGCTGCAGCATTTATAATAGCTAAGTTGTAGTTCAAATTGTCGGGGGTGCTTACCGAAGCTATAAAGGTAATGGCGGCGGGGATGTAACCGGAAAAGGTGCCGTTTAAAGCCCTTAAAAATAAGAGCTGAGTTGGTGTTTTTGCGCCGGCCATTAAAAAGTAAATGATGCCCATGACCACACCGGCTCTTGCCATCATGGGCTTTTTTCCGTATCTATCCGAAATTGCTCCCCAGATGGGGGCCATTATCCCGAACATGAGGGAGTTTGCCGAATAAATAAGCCCGGACCAGGTGGTGATATTCCGGGTAACTCCCATATCTAAAAGAAGATCGGGCAAAAACGGCGTCATTGATGAAAACGCTAACTGGGCTATAAAAACCCCAAAAGAAATGATATATAATTTTTTAATCTGATTTGATAAATTTAAAGGTAAATTCATTTTAAATCCTCCGGTTAAAATTTTAAAAAATAATAAAAAGGCAAAAAGCCTTTTAAAATATATCTAAATCTGCGAATTAAAATACAAAAAATAAAGCTTCATAAAATAAAAATATAAAGGTATGCAGAATTTGATAAAAGCAATAATCTAAAACCATTTTACAATAAAATGATTTCCAAGTAATATTATAATATAATTTTTTTCTCTGCGTTACAAATTCCAAAAATTAATAAAAGCAGAGGAAATCCATCGTGTTGACAAAAGGGAATTTTTTATGCTATACTTTGAATAGTCAATTTGCGGAGGGGTGTCCGAGTGGTTTAAGGAGCTGGTCTTGAAAACCAGTGCCCCAAAAGGGCCGGGGGTTCGAATCCCTCCCCCTCTGCCAGGTTACTTGCGGAGAGATGGCCGAGAAGGTCGAAGGCGGTCGCCTGCTAAGCGACTATACGGACCTAAAATCCGTATCGAGGGTTCGAATCCCTCTCTCTCCGCCACTTTCATGCGCCTGTAGCTCAACTGGATAGAGCGTCTGACTACGGATCAGAAGGCTGTGGGTTCGACTCCTGCCAGGCGCACCATCAAAGCTTTTACATGCGCCCGTAGCTCAGGAGGAAAGAGCAGCGGTTTCCTAAACCGCGTGCCGGGGGTTCGAGTCCTCCCGGGCGCACCATTTTTTCCATAGGGGAAAGTTCAATGGAAAGTATTCACCAGGTCTTCATGCGGGAGGCTTTAAAGGAAGCAGAAAAAGCCTTCGAAGAGGACGAGGTGCCCGTCGGTGCGGTGATCGTAAAAGATGGAAAGGTCATCGCTAAGGGAAGAAACGGGCGGGAAAAGCTTCAGGATGCCACTGCTCATGCAGAATTAATAGCCATAAGGGAAGCCTGCAGGGAGCTTGGCAGCTGGAGATTGGCGGGGTGCAGTTTATACGTCACCTTGGAGCCCTGCGCCATGTGTTCCGGAGCGGCAGTGCTTTCCAGAATTGACTCGGTGATTTTCGGCGCATATGATCCGAAGGGCGGATGTGCCGGGAGCGTATTAAACGTTTTATCCTGCAGGAATTTGAACCACAGGCCCCGGGTCATAGGCGGAATACTGGAAGAGGAGTGCTCCTTCTTACTCAAGGAGTATTTCAAGAAAAAAAGGGAATGAAAATTTTCGGTGGAGAGATGGCCGAGAGGTCGAAGGCGCTCGACTCGAAATCGAGTAGGCGGCCCAAAAGCCGTCTCGTGAGTTCGAATCTCACTCTCTCCGCCATTAAAAATGGTTACAAGCGCAGAACTTAACTACAAAATTGCATTCTTAAGTAAAATTGATTAATTTATATGAGTAAAAAGATTTTCGCGGAGAGATGGCTGAGAGGTCGAAGGCGCTCGACTGGAAATCGAGTAGACGGGTGTTAAGCCCGTCTCGAGGGTTCGAATCCCTCTCTCTCCGCCATTATTATTGCCCACATGACTGCATTCCGTGCTTACTATTAAGTGAGAAGGAGTGTGGTCTTTTTGTTTAAAGCTTTTCACGAAAGTTCAGTTGTAAACTTTGGTGAATAATTGTGATATAATAATTTTGAGGTGAGATTAATGAATGCGGGTAAGAGCATTTTATTAAAATTAATTGATGAAATTCCAGAAAGTCAAATACGAGAAGTTATAGATTTTATTTTATTTTTAAAAAATAAAAAAGATAATCAGGTATTCAAGGATTTATTGTCTGCCAGCGAGAGCAGTATAGATTTTTGGGATAATGATATTGATGATGAGGTATGGAACAATGTATAGGCAGGGCGATATATTATTAATTCCTATTCCTTTCAGTGATTTGACTTCCAATAAAAAACGCCCTGTTCTTGTTTTATCTAATGATGATTATAACAGCAGAACAGAAGATATAATAGTTGCGGCTATTACTTCGAACCTGGCAGTAAAAGATTATATTGTTATGCTGACCAGTAGCGACCTTTACGAGGGAGCCTTAAAGGTGGATTCCTGCATAAGGGTGGACAAGATTTATACCTTATCCCAAA
Source organism: Thermovenabulum sp. (assembly GCF_049723235.1). Taxonomy (NCBI): domain Bacteria; kingdom Bacillati; phylum Bacillota; class Clostridia; order Thermosediminibacterales; family Thermosediminibacteraceae; genus Thermovenabulum; species Thermovenabulum sp. The sequence continues at coordinate 60,549 of NZ_JBNARB010000013.1, forward strand.
GTATTGTAATAAGCAAGTTTGGTGCTGTGAAAAAGTATATTATCGATGCGGTCAGGAAAAAACTTTATGAATTGATCTAAACTTGATTACAACCTGTTGGCTTCTTGAAAAGAGGCCATATGCCTAACGATATATGGAAATTTATTTACCTTGCTATTTATTAATAAAGATAGTATAATAAATTTTGCGAGTCGTGTGGGCAAAAATCTTGGCCGTGCTAGACGGGGAGGTAGCGGTGCCCTGCACCCACAATCCGCTGTAGTGGGGTCGAATCCCTTCCCGAGGTTTTGTCCCTGTGGGGTCCGGCCGGGACAAGTGGCAAAGAAGGTTGGGTCCCGCGCAATGGAAACTTCCGAACCCCGCCAGGTCCGGGAGGAAGCAACGGTAAGGAAGCACTTCCATGTGCCGCGGGGCAGCCTGACCGGAGTTAACTATCCCGGTATCGCCCGGAGGGAAAAATCGACGGAAGGTGCACGGCCATTAACTATATATATAAGTAATTAAAGGGGTAGCATAAAATGCTTCCCCTTTTTAATTTAAAAAGATAAGCTCAAAATTTAAAAAAAGATCATATTTTAAAATAGAATGAAATCTAAAGAAATACTCAGGAATAACAGGTTAACGTAAAAGAATAACCAATAATTTAGAAATTCGGTTAATTTTACTTGAAAAATAAATTTTTTCTGCTAAAATAGTATTTGAAAAAATTATTAGCTCGGTAGGCGAGGCTCCTACAAGGATACAGGCTGCTGCCGCGAAAGATTGGAGACAATCTTAGCTGGTAAACAGGTTTTGCCGAACCAAGGCTTAACCTAATGCAGCTTTTAAGCCCTGTAGTGCCAAAGCTTGTACGAGGTTGAAAAATATTTTACATTTTAGCCTTAACCTCGTATGAAGCCGCCGGGGAAAAGGCTTTTTTATTTTCCAATTTTGAGCAAAATATAAGAAAAAGGAGATGGTTTTTTAAATGGACGGTAACCCTGCCAGTAGAATTTTTAAAATTCGGTGGGGGGATGTATAAGGCATAAACATCCCCCCGCAGAAAAAATTTTGAGGGGGGATGTTTATGAAAAATATAACGAGCTTTTACTTAAGCAGGGTAATTGGGAACAGGGTATTTTGCGGTGAGGAAGTAATAGGGAAACTTTCAGACCTTGCTGTTGATCTAAGCTACGAAAAGCCAAAGGTTATAGCAGCTCTGGTAGATGAAGGCGGCGGTAAAAAGGCGTTTTACGATTTTTCTTTTTTTGAAATTAAAAAGGTTAAGGGGCAGTATCATCTTAATTGTACGGAAAAAAAGCCGGTGGAAATTGATACCGAAAAAACAATGATGCTGGTAAAACACATTCTCGACAAGCAGATAGTGGATATAAACGGGAGAAAGGTTGTAAGGGTAAATGACGTAAGGCTTGCCGTGCTTTCAACGGGGACCTATGCGGTAGCCGTTGATATAGGTTTGGAAGGACTTTTGAGAAGGCTCGGGCTTGCAAAACCCGTAAAAAGGATATTGAAGAATTTCGGAGGGAACATTTCTTCCAAATTTATCCTCTGGGATTACGTGCAGCCCATTACTTCGGCGAAATCGGATCTTAAGATTTCCATGAGCTACAATAAGCTTTACACCCTTCACCCGTCCGACCTGGCGGATATCATCGAAGACCTGGACAAAAAGACTCAGGCGATGGTGTTTGCATCCCTTGATGACGAAAGGGCTGCCGATGTTCTTGAGGAACTTGAAACCCGGGCGCAGAAGAACGTTCTCGAAAGTCTCCCTGTAGAAAAAGCTGCGGATGTGCTGGAGAAAATGCCTTTTGACGAGGCAGCGGATATTTTGGACGATATTAACAGGGAAATAGCAAACGAAATACTGAGCGAAATGGACACCCATGCCTCCCGGGAAATAAAAGAACTCATGCAGTACCCCGAGCATACGGTAGGGAGTATAATGGTCAGGGATTTTATATCCTTTAAGACCACCTTTACGGTGGAGGATACTATTAAGGAGCTTAGACGGTTAAAACCCGATGCGGATGTGATATATTACCTTTACGTAATAGATGAAGAGGGAAAACTCGTAGGGGTTGTATCCTTAAGGGATCTGGTTATAGCCGAACCCGATACCGTCCTGGAACAAATCATGAAGAAAGATGTGATATATGTCAGGGACACCGATGATGTGAATTCTTTAATAGGGATAATATCAAAATACAGCCTGCTGGCAGTCCCTGTAATAGATTTAACGAGAAAACTTATAGGGGTTGTAATAATAAACGACATAGTGTATGAACTTTTGAAACGGAATAAGAGAATGGCTGGATAAGGCGGGAAAGGAGGAAGCAAATATGAACCAGAAAAACGGCGGATTTGTAAAAAGAATGCTGCTGCTTTTCAGCATAATAGGTCCCGGACTTATAACAGGCATTGCCGATGACGATGCGACGGGGATAGCCACCTATGCCAGCGTTGGAGCATCCTACGGTTACAGGATGCTGTGGGGGCTTTTTTTAATTACTATAAGCCTCATCGTAGTCCAGGAAATGGCGGCTCGAATGGGAGCGGTAACGGGCAAGGGGCTTTCCGCACTTATAAGGGAAAATTTTGGTGTAAAAATGACCCTTTTTGCCATGGTTACCCTTTTAATTACGAACCTGGCCATCACCGTTGCTGATTTTGCAGGAGCAGCGGCGAGCCTTGAAATATTAAATATACCCAAAATTATTTCCGTGCCGTTAATTGCCCTTTTGGTGTGGATGGTAATATTGAGAGGTTCCTATAGAAAAGCCGAACGATTTTTCCTGATATTATCGCTGGTGATGGTTTCTTATATAATTACGGCCTTTCTGGTAAAGCCCGACTGGGGCGAGGTTATTAAAAGCACCTTCGTGCCTTCCTTCAGCTTTGACAGGGACTTTGTCTTGATGTTTATTGCAATGGTAGGCACTACCATAACTCCCTGGATGCAGTTTTACCATCAGGCATCGGTGGTAGATAAGGGGATAGATGTGAAACATTATGAGTACGAAAAGATGGATGTGGTTATAGGGTCACTTGTTAGCAATGTTTTAGCGTTTTTTATAATAGTAACTACTGCAGCCACGTTAAATAAAGCGGGCATTACCATAGATATGGCGGAGGATGCTGCTGCCGCTTTAAGGCCTTTAGCAGGAAATTACGCTTCTACCCTTTTTGCAATAGGACTTTTTGGAGCTTCTCTAATTGCGGCTCATATTGTCCCCCTCTCCACCGCCTATGCCATTACCGAAGCCTTTGGCTTTGAAAACGGGCTTGACAAAACCTTCAAAGAAGCCCCGGTTTTCTACGGGATTATTCTGTTTTTCATAATTCTCGGTTCTCTGGTAATCTTTCTCCCCAGCAGCGTGTTTATTCAGTTGATTATTATTTCCCAGGTAGTTACGGGTATATTGACTCCCATTATACTTATTTATATGATTGTACTTACAAATAAGAAAGAAGTAATGGGAGAATATGTAAACGGGAGAATTTTTAATGCTATTGCCTGGGTAACCGTGGGATTTATTATTTTACTTACCGTAATTCTTACCCTTTCACCTTTAATCGGGTGAGATATTCTTGGATTGGAGGGGCTCTTTTGACCTATTTAGCGCTTTACAGAAAATACAGACCTTCAAATTTTGACGAAATAGTGGGGCAAAGGCCCATAGTAAGGGTTTTAAAAAATCAGCTTAAATCCGGAAGAATAGGGCATGCCTATCTTTTTTGCGGTATGAGGGGGACCGGAAAAACCAGCACCGCCAGGGTATTTGCTAAGGCTTTGAACTGCGAAAAGGGGCCTACCGACAACCCCTGCGGAGTTTGCAGAAACTGTTTGGCCTTTCAAAACGGCTCCTTTATGGATATAGTGGAAATGGACGCCGCTTCCCATCGGGGGATAGATGATATAAGGGATTTGAGGGAAAAGGTTAATTTCCCTCCATCCCAGGGAAGATACCGGGTATATATCATCGATGAGGTGCATATGCTGACCCAGGAGGCTTTCAATGCCCTTTTAAAGACCTTGGAAGAACCGCCCAAACATACGGTTTTTATCCTGTGCACCACAGAGCCGAATAAGCTTCCCGCTACCATCCTCTCCCGATGTATGAGATTTGATTTCAAAAGGGTGTCTTTTGGGGATATCGCGGAGCATTTAAAAAGGGTTTCTCAAAAACAGGGCCTAAAGGTGGAAGACAGGGCATTAAAATTGATTGCGCGGCATTCGCAGGGGTCTATAAGGGATTCCCTGAGCCTTCTTGATAAAGCTGCCGGCCTAAGCAGCGAAGTGATTACCTATGAAGATGTCTTGGAAATATTCGGCGCAGTGGAAGATGAAGTTTTTATAAAAATTGCTCTGGCGGCAAAAGAAAAAAACCCCGGGGAAGTTTTGACAATCCTTGAAGGTGTTTTTGAAAAAGGGAAGGATATTAACAGGTTTGTGGAAGATCTAATGTACTTTTACAGGAACCTTCTTTTAATTTTGATAAAATGCCCTCCGGAGCTTATTGACCTGCCGCAGGAGGAAATACTTAAACTGAAGGATATTGCGTCAAAATATAAAAAAGAAGAGATTTTACAGATTCTCGATGTATTAAAAGCCGCTGCCAATGAGGTAAAATGGACGATAGTTCCCAGGATAGTACTCGAATCAGCCCTTGTAAAGCTCACTATGCTTTCTAATTCAGCCTTTGAAGAGGTTGGGAAGGTAGAAGATAAAAATGCGGGAAAAATTATTTCTCAAAAAAAGGAGATAATTTCGGATTCTACGGCGGTAAAAGGGATAGTAGAAAAAAAAGAAGTAAATAAAGAAGTGAATAAGGAAGTAAGTATAGAGAACAATCCCGGGGAAATGGTTTTAAAGGTAGAAAAGCAGGAAAAAAAGGAGGAACCTTCAAAAAAAGAAGATAATACCCTGGAGATTATAAAAGCTAAGTGGCAGGATGTAGTGGACTTTCTTTCGAAAAACGGTAAAATGCTGCTCACCAGCATGATAACATCCTTTAAAATATTACCGGAAAAGATGCAAAAAAATCATCTGATACTTTCAGCACAGGAGGCATCTCAGGGACAGCTGGATTTTATTAAAAGTCAGAAAAAATTGATTGAAGAAGCTGTAAAAAATGTAACCGGTTTAGAAGTAAGCGTACAGGACGTAAAAATTAAGGGGATAGAGGGTAAGAAAGAAAGGGAAAAGGATGACGATTTTGTAGAAAATGTGATAAAATTGTTCGGGAAGGACATAGTGGAAATAAAAGAGGAATAAAGGAGGCGGGTGTTTTGAAGAATTTTGGCTCCATGGGGAATATGGGTAAGTTGATGAAACAGGTTCAGAAGATGCAGGAGGAAATGCTCAAACTGCAGGAAGAGCTGAAACAAAGAACGGTGGAAGCTACGGCGGGAGGAGGAGCGGTTAAAGCCGTTGCCAACGGTAAAAAGGAACTGGTGGAAATTAAGATAGAAAAAGATGTGGTCGATCCGGAGGACGTGGAAATGCTTCAGGATTTGATTCTTGCCGCGGTAAACGAGGCTTTAAATAAGGCGGAGGAAATGGTATCCACCGAGATGGGTAAATTGACGGGAGGTTTAAACATCCCAGGGTTATTTTAAAGACAAAGGAAGGGTAAAGGATGTCTTATTATGCAAAACCGATTGCAAGACTCATAGACGAGCTTTCAAAACTTCCCGGGATTGGACCCAAAACCGCCCAGAGGCTTACCTATCACATATTAAAGCTTTCCAGGGAGAGGGTAAAAAAACTTGCCGAAGCTCTTTTGGATGTAAAGGATTCAATAATTTACTGTTCGGTTTGCGGAAATTTTACGGAAAAAGACCCCTGCGATATTTGCGAAAATCCTTACCGGGAAAAGGGCGTAATAATGGTGGTGGAGGAGCCCAAGGATGTGGTGGCTATTGAGAAAACCAGGGAGTACCGGGGGCTTTATCACGTGCTCCACGGAGCCCTTTCCCCTTTGGAGGGTATAGGCCCGGACGATATACGCATTAAAGAGCTTTTGGGAAGGGTAGGGCAGGGAGTAAAAGAGGTAATCCTTGCCACCAATTCGGATGTGGAAGGGGAAGCCACCGCCCTTTATATAGCAAAACTTTTAAAACCAATGGGAGTAAAGGTAACGAGGATTGCTCACGGAATACCTATGGGCGGTGATTTGGATTACGCCGATGAGGTAACCCTTTCAAAGGCACTGGAAGGCAGAAGGGAAATTATCTAAATTTATTCAAAAAACGTGTTTATTACATAAAACTGTATCGAAAAATATAGGGAGGGATAAGTAAATTGTTAAACTTATCCCTTTTTGTCTTTAATGTTTATATTGGTTATGGATGCTGATAAAAAATTATTTCAAATTATAGGTGATGTTTATGAACATAAAGGAAATAAAATCGAAATTAGAAAAAAGAAACCCTAAACCCGAGGGTTATTATGAATTTTTTGGGGTAATGGTTCCGATAATAGAGATAAATGGAAGTCTGCATATATTACTTGAGATAAGATCGTCAAAACTCAAAAGTCAACCCGGAGAAATAAGTTTTCCGGGAGGAAAAATGGAAGAAGGGGAAACCCCTGATATAGCTGCTATAAGAGAAATCCGGGAAGAACTAATGATACCCGAAAGTTCCATAAAAATATTAAAGGCGCTTGATTACTTGGTTACACCTTTCAATTTTATAATTTATCCTTTTACAGCACAGATAAATGATATTGACATTAAAGATTTAAAAGAAAACCCTGATGAAATTGAGGACATTATTATCGTTCCTCTTAAATTTTTTTTAGAAAACGAACCTAAAGAATTCATTGTCAACGTGGGAATTACATCCTTTGGGGCATTTCCTTTTGAATTAATACCGGGTGGCGAAAATTATTATTGGAAAACTGGAATGTATCCCATATATTTTTATGAATATAAAGGGATGATTATATGGGGTATTACTGCTAGGATCATAAAAAATTTAATAGATGTTATTAAGAGAGCTCTCAGTTGATTATTTCATTACTCCATGCAATAAATTCTAAATTGGAAGATAATAAGAAATGCTTACCTTTCCAGGTAAGCATTTCTTATTGTGCGCGCGGCATGCCCGCGACCTTGATGGTGAAAGTCCATTACGGGGGTTGA
>NZ_JBNARB010000014.1:0-63871 GCF_049723235.1 Thermovenabulum sp.
TTTACGTGCGGCTTCTTCCTCTCAAATTTCTGTTTTGCCATTTCTTTGCCCTCCTTGGTATGTAAGTAGTTTTTGATAAAAATAAAAAAGCCTGTACACTACAATTATACTCAAACAAAAAATAATTTTCAAATATTTACTTAAAATTAAATGGAGCCCACGACCGGGATCGAACCGGTGACCTCCGCCTTACCAAGGCGACGCTCTGCCGACTGAGCTACGTGGGCATCTGGTTGCGGGGGCCGGATTTGAACCAGCGACCTTCGGGTTATGAGCCCGACGAGCTACCGGACTGCTCCACCCCGCGATGTATAATGGAGCGGGAAACGGGAATCGAACCCGCGACACCCAGCTTGGAAGGCTGGTGCTCTGCCAACTGAGCTATTCCCGCACAAAATGGTGGAGAGAGGTGGATTCGAACCACCGAAGGCATCGCCAGCAGATTTACAGTCTGCCCCCTTTGGCCAGCTCGGGAATCTCTCCATGTTTTCTATTATAAAAAGAAAAGACATTTTGGTCAACAGGAATTTAAAACTATTTTTTTGTTATTCCACACCAATTAAAATATTATATACCTCTAATTTCCAGGTATTTTTCGAGCTTCCTTTTCACCCTTTGAAGGGCATTATCGATGGATTTTACGTGCCGTTTTAAATCTCTGGCAATCTCCTGATACGATTTGCCGTTCAGGTAGGAGATTAAAACCTCCCATTCCAGTTTGCTCAAAATCTCCCCCATTTTATCTTCGATATCTGCAACTTCTTCTCTACTTATTATGAGTTCTTCCGGATCTGTAATCTTAACTTCGGTAATTACATCCATCAATGTCCTTTCGGAATCTTCATCATATATTGGCTTATTCAGGGAGACGTAAGAATTCAAGGGGATATGCTTTTGGCGGGTGGCAGTTTTTATTGCGGTTATTATTTGTCTTGTTATGCACAGTTCCGCAAAGGCTCTAAACGAAGTTAGCTTATCCGGGTTAAAATCCCTGATGGCCTTATAAAGACCTATCATGCCTTCCTGAATAATATCCTCTTTATCGGCACCAATCAAAAAATAGGACCTGGCTTTTGATTTTACAAAGTTTTTGTACTTATTTATAAGGTACTCCAGTGCCTCCCTACTGCCACTCCGGGCTTCATACACCACCTCTTCATCCTGCATTTCTTCAAAACAAACAAAGGATTCCCTTTGAAGCCCCACATTCACATTATCGCCCCCAAAATTAAATAAGCCACGAATAAATTATATCTCAAAACACGGATTATAGTCAAGCTTGACAACCCTTAATTCTGTTAATCAAACTTTTTAAAGTTGTCTCATCCAGCCTATCGGCCAATGTTTCCTTCTGGAATTTCATGATCTTCTCCTTTTTTCTTCGTTCTTCAAAGATCCGGTTTACCTCATAAAAAAGCTCCCGGGCAGATACCCTTATAGCCCCTTTGCCCAGTACGATCCTCTGTTCAAGAAAATCCGAAGTGGCAACCCTCACCCGATAATCTTTTCCGGCCTCTTTACCGTAACTTTCCACCATTTTTTCAATATAATTGTCCGCCGTCTCCCTCTCTTTTGTATATACCACTTCTACTCCGTTTATATTTTCTATTATCCTCCTTCCTCCTTCCACCATGTGCGCATCAAAAACTACCTTCACTTTTACCCCGGTCAAGGCCGAATATTCGCTCATAATATCCACCAACTTCTGCCTGGCAGTTTCCAGGTCAATTTCCTTTGCACTCTGTAGATTGGGCCATGCGTTTATTATGTTGTACCCATCTACAAAAAGTACTTCTTCAGGCCTTTCCAGCATCTTTTAACGCCCTCTGCCTTATTATCTCATATCCTATTACCGCAAAAGCCACCGCGGCATTCATGGAAGAAACATGGCCCATCATGGGTATTTTCACCAGAAAATCGCATCTTTCTTTTACAAGCTTCCCCAGCCCTTTATCCTCTCCTCCAACCACCAGCGCCACCGGTCCGGTTAAATCCTTTTCATAATATATTTCTCCATCCATGTCAGCCCCTATTACCCAGATCCCCTTTTCCTTCAATTTTTCCAGCGTAGAGGCTATATTGGTAACCCTGGCGATATCTACGTATTCCCCCGCGCCTTCCGATACCTTCATTACCGTCGGTGTTACGCCGCAAGCCCTTCTTTTGGGGATTATTACTCCGTCTACCCCAAGGCAATCACAGGTGCGAAGAATACTGCCCAAGTTAACCGGGTCCTCTATCTCGTTTAACACCGCGATAAAGGGTTCCCGGGTCTTTGAGCTTGCCTTTGCCAGTAATTCCTCAAGATTCAAATAGGGCTTTAAAGAAGCCTGGGCTATCACTCCCTGGTGTTTTTTTGTTTTTGATAACTTATTTAAATAATTTTCATCCACTTCCACTACGGGAACATTATTTTGCCTCGCAAGTTCGTATAGCCTTTTTAAAAAAGCTTTGTCCCCTTTTTTTACATATATCTTATTCATCGGCCGTCCAGCCTTAAGCGCTTCTATGACGGAATTTTTCCCTTCTATTAAAAAAGATTTATCTTCCAATCTACCCACCTCATGTTATAATTTCATGATATAATTTTTTTAAGGTAATTTGGATTTTTATAAATGATATTTTAAATTTCATAAAAAGTCAAGGAGGACGGGCAATGAAGGTTAAAATCTTAAATCACACCCCCGAACCGGAAAAAACCGTTGCTGCAGCAGCAAGACTTTGTTATTCCAATTCAGGGCCTCTTGAAATAATGGAAAATATGAGCCGGGAAAAAATAGAAAAATTCCTCAATAAACTTATCAGCATGGGGCATCTGTCGCCGATCGAGCATGTAAGCTTTACGTTTGGCATTGAGGGAGTAAGCAGGACACTGCTTGCCCAGCTCACCCGCCACCGAATAGCCTCTTATTCAGTTCAAAGCTTACGCTACAACAATCCCTTTAAAGATGAAATAACAAATCAGGAAGCTGAAGAAAAAAAATTGCAGAGACAAAATTCAGCATACATTAAAGGTTTAGCCCTTTTTCCCGAGTTTAACGACCCGGTAAAAATTAATGAAATGTTTGGTATACATATAGAAAAAAATATAATTACTGAAAAAAATTATGAAGAATTATCTAAGGAAAACCTTCCTCATTTTATTAGAGGGATTTCCGACGCCTTTTTAAAAACCGGTGAAAATTCTCTAATATTTCCCGAAGAATTCAAAGAATACTTTATAGAGGCGGGTTTAAAATTCGAGATAGAAAACGAAAGGCTTTTATTCCGCAAAGATAATGCCATAGAATTTTGCCGCTTTATTTATGAAGGGATGGATTTTTCTTATAATTTATTTTCCAAGGAGAAATTATTTAAAATTATTAGCAGTATAAAGGGTTTTTATGAGAAACTCGTATTCATTCTGGAAGAATACATCAAAAGAAAATATTATTCTACCCTCCCCGAGGATATTAAAAAAGATATAAAGGCAATTTTTATTTATTTGGACGGTTTGAAAGGAGCAAAAGAAGCCTATTTGAAGCTTGTAAACTCAGGAGTGGATAAAGAAGACGCCAGGTATATCTTGCCCATGGGAACGATGACCAATATAGTTATGACGATGAACGCCAGGAGCCTTTATAATTTCTTTGCATTAAGATGCTGTAACAGGGCTCAATCGGAAATAAGAGAACTGGCAAATTTAATGCTAAAAGAGGTAAAAAAAATCGCTCCCACCCTCTTTGGGAAGGCAGGAGCTCCCTGTGAATCTTTGGGTTATTGCCCTGAAGGGGATTTCAGCTGTGGTCGTTTTCCCGGGATGAACTCTTAATGATCTCATAGGATGCTAAAAGTATCTTATTTAACCTTTCGTTTTGACCCGACAGGTATAAATATCCCAGGAGGGCTTCAAATCCCGTGCTCATGTGGTAGTCTGCAAGGGTAGCGTTTTTGGGAACGGTATTTACCTTTGCATTTCTGGCTTTCCTTACCACTTCCTTTTCTTCGGGAGTAAGGAAAGCCTCAATTTTTTTTAATATTTCGGCTTGAGCAGAGGCTTTTACATACTTGATAGCCTCCACGTGTAAGTCCCTGACCTTTTTTTTCGTCCTTATTACCATTGTCCTGATAAAAAGATTGAAAACCGCATCGCCTACAAAGGCGAGGGCAAGAGATGATATATCTTCCATATTTTTCTATATCACTCCTACTTTATTTTCCTCCATCTTACCCCCGATGGAGTATCTTCTAAAATTACGCCTTTTTCTTTGAGCTCATCTCTTATTTTATCCGCTAATGCATAATTTTTTTCCTTTCTCGCTTTTTGCCTTTCTTCTATCAGTTTTAAAATTTCTTCGTCTACCAATTCCTCCTTGCCAAAATCTCCAAAAAGTCCAAGAATTCCTCCCAGCTCAAGTATAAGTTCTTTTGTATAAGTAACCAGACTTTTAGAAGAAGTCTCCTTCAAGTTAGTATTTGCTTCCCTTACGATCTCGTAAATTGCCCCCAGCGCTTCTGCCGTATTAAAATCATCATCCATAGAATCAATGAATTTTTGTTTTAAAGACCTTAGCCTGTCCAGGAATTCCCTTTCCTCTTCGTTTAATTCCCTCTCCTCGGTTACCTTCTGTAAATGTTTTAGGGCGTACAAAGCATTGTAAAGCCTTTCTAAAGCGCTCCTGGCTTGATCCATTAACTCCCTGCTAAAATTAATCGGGCTCCTGTAGTGGGTAGAGAGCATAAAGAGCCTTAATACCTCCGGGTTGTATTCCTTTAAAATTTCTCTTACCGTAAAGAAATTGCCCAGAGACTTGGACATCTTTTCGTTGTTTACATTTAAATAACCCACATGCATAAAATACCTTGCAAAGGGTTTACCGGTTGCAGCTTCACTTTGCGCAATTTCGTTCTCGTGATGGGGGAAAATAAGGTCAGAACCCCCTCCGTGAATATCTATGGTTTCACCTAAATATTTCATGGACATGCAGGAGCATTCAATATGCCATCCGGGCCTTCCCTCACCCCAGGGGCTTTCCCAGCAGGGTTCCCCCTCTTTTTTCGCCTTCCATAAGGCAAAATCAATCGGGTCTTTCTTTTTCTCTCCCGGTTCGACCCTCGCCCCGGCTTCTAATTCTTCTAAATTCTGACCCGAAAGCTTGCCGTAATCCTTAAAATTCCTGGCAGCAAAATACACATCTTTATCCACCACATAGGCATAGCCCTTTTCTATAAGTTTTTCTATAAGTTCAATTATCTCTTTAATGTGCTCCGTAGCCCTTGGGTGGACATCCGCCCTTTTCACCCTCAAGGCATCCGCATCCGTAAAATATTCCTTTATAAACCTTTCCGCCAGTTCCTTTACGGTGATACCTTCTTCTTTTGCCCTTTTAATCATTTTATCGTCAATATCGGTAAAATTTTGAACGAAAATCACATCATATCCCCTGTACTTCAAATAACTTCTCACCACATCGAAGGTGATAAAAACCCTGGCATTACCCACATGAAAAAAATCATAAACGGTGGGACCGCAGGTATATATGGTGACCCTGTTGTCCTTTAAAGGTTTAAATTCCTCTTTTTGCTTTGTCAGCGTGTTGTAAATCTTCATTGGAAAACCTCCCTGAGCATTTTTTCCCTTCTTCTCTTGACCTCAACTGCGGGAATACCCACTACCGTAGTGTAAGGCGGAACATCTTTTAAGACCACCGCATTTGCCCCTATTTTCGCACCCTTACCGATCCTTACAGGGCCCAAAATCTTTGCCCCGGCTCCTATTACCACATCATCCTCAACGGTGGGATGCCTTTTTACGGTGGTTTCGTTTCCGGTAGCACCAAGGGTTACTCCGTGGTAAATGGTAACATTATCCCCTATTTCCGCGGTTTCTCCTATAACAACACCCATCCCGTGGTCAATAAAAAGTCCCTTGCCAATTTTAGCCCCCGGGTGAATTTCAATACCCGTAAAAAACCTTCCCAGCTGGGAAATCAATCGGGCTATGAAAAACATCCTTCTTAAATAAAATTTTCTGGCTATTTTATAAAATATTAAGGCATGAAGCCCGGGGTAACAGAGTATAACCTCCAAAAGGCTCTTTGCCGCCTTATCTTTTTTCATTATTAACCTGGCTTCTTCTATTATACTCATTTTTTCGCCTCCTTGCACACTTTTTTCATTTTTTGAGAAAATAAAAAACCCTTCGTCCCAGAGGCGAAGGGTTTCGCGGTCCCACTCTGCTTTATCGCTCATTGCGATGCAATGCTCCGGAGCGCACAGGGCCCTACCTCATGGGACTGCTCTCAGCCGGTGACAATCCCTCTCTGTATGAGGCATATAAGGACCTTTCTTCTCCATCATGGCATTTGTATTCAGTTTTAATAATTATAATATTAAATTCTACAGGAAATGTCAACAATTATAATCACAAAATCAATAAAAATTAAAGCTTTTTAATAAGGCAAACCGCCTTTGCAGAAATTCCCTCTCCTCTTCCCTCAAATCCCATACCTTCCGTAGTGGTGGCTTTTATACTGACCTTTTCCTTTTGAATATTCAGTGCAAAGGCTATATTCTCTCTCATCTTTTCGATATAGGGTGCAAATTTCGGCTTTTCGGCTATTATTACCGAATCAATGTTAACTATTCCAAAGCCTTCTACCTTCAAAAGCTCCGCTACCCTTTTCATCAAAACAAGGCTGCTGATATCCTTGTACTTCGGATCCGTATCGGGGAAATGCCTGCCTATGTCTCCTAAAGCAGCGGCCCCCAGGAGGGCATCGTTGATTGCATGTACCAGCACATCCGCATCGGAATGCCCCAGCAAACCCTTCTCAAAGGGTATGTTAACCCCCCCTACGATCAATTTTCTCCCTTCCACCAGTCTGTGAGCATCGTAACCTATACCAATCCTCACAAAAGTCACCTCTTTTTAAATTCACCAAAGCCCAGGTTTAAAAAGGCTTCGGCTATTATTATATCCTCGGGGGTGGTGATTTTTATGTTTTCGTAAGAGCCATCAATTATTTTAACCTTATACCCCAATCTCTCCACAAGAACCGCATCATCAGTGCCGTAGAACCCTTCCTTTCTGGCTATTTCATGGGCTTTCAGTATTACCTCGTACATAAAAGTCTGAGGGGTCTGAATGGCATACAGTTTCCTTCTATCGGGAGTCGCTTTGATAAAACCATCTTCGACTATCTTTATGGTATCCTTTACCGGCACCGCCACTCCTGCGGCCTTATAGAGCTTTGCCGCCTCTATGCTTTCTAAAATTATACTGTGGGTAATAAATGGTCTTACTCCATCGTGTATTACAACAATATCGGTTTGAGGAGAACAACTCCTCAAACCGTTGTAAACCGAATCCTGGCGTTCCAAACCGCCCTCGATTAATCTGGTCTTTTTAAATTTATATTTTAGAATAATATCTTTCCTGACAAAATCCAGGTCTTGCTCTCCTACGACAAGGATTATTTCGTCTATTTCCCTCAGTGTTTCAAAAACCCTCAGGGTATAATAAAGTATCGGAAATCCCTTGACCGGCAGGTATTGCTTGCTTTTTACAGAATTCATTCTTTTGCCCTTGCCGCCGGCAGCAATTACGGCGGAAACGTACATCGTATTCACCCCGGAATTACTACATAGATTTAGGTTTTGCAAATATCATCCTGCCAGCAGCCGTTTGAAGCACGCTGGTGACGATGACTCCAATGGTTTCTCCTATGTGCTTTTTCCCTCCATCCACCACAATCATGGTTCCATCATCAAGGTAAGCTACACCCTGTCCGGATTCTTTGCCATCTTTAATGACCTGCACCACCATTTCTTCGCCGGGTAATACCACGGGCTTGACCGCATTGGCAAGCTCGTTAATATTCAAAACAGGAACTTTATGAAGCTCGGCCACCTTGTTCAAATTAAAGTCATTGGTAATAATCTTGCCATCAAGAAGCTGGGCTAATCTCACCAGTTTGCTGTCAACTTCAGCTAAGTCTTCAAAATCACCTTCATAAATCTCTATATCGATGTTTAATTCCTTCTGCATTTTGTTTAATATATCCAGGCCTCTTCTTCCACGGTTTCTTTTAAGTACATCCGAAGAATCCGCAATATGCCTTAGCTCTTCCAGTACAAATCTCGGAATAATAACAGGACCTTCTATAAATCCCGTCTGACAGATATCCGCAATCCTGCCATCTATAATCACACTGGTGTCCAGTATCTTGGGTTTTATCCAGTTCACAATCGTAGGAGCCTGATTTTTCTTCGGTGAAATATAAGAAAAGGGGACAAGGTTTGAGAGCTCCTCTTTTTTATTTATGGCAATGCTGGCTCCGAGATAACCCAGTAAAACGTTTGCAATTATGGGTAAATAAGAACCAATCCAGGGTATGCTCAAGAAAGCCCTTAAAAATAAATTAGCAATAATAAGTCCCATCAGTAACCCAAAAAAACCGTAAATAAGGTCTCTCATCGGGGTTTTCTTAAGTTTGTTCTCAAGAAAAACTCTGGCCTTTTCTCCGGCTTCTATCATTTTAGGACTTATAAGGAGAAATAATACTCCCACGGAAGCAGAAATTATAATATAAACCGCTATTTTTGCATTTAAGTTGATACTTACGACATTAAATATATCATTTAATTTAAAAAGCAGGAAACTTATTTCATAACCTATTCCCAGTCCTAAAATAAATAGAAATGCTCTGATTAACCTGTAGACCACTGCTCTATCACCTCCTATTATAAAGTATTGCCGAATTTTTCTCTATTTTTTCTTATATTCTCATTATATAATATATTTTTTTATTATTCCACGGTCATAGAATTTTTTGGTAAAAAATTAGGGCATAAAAGCCCTTTAATTAAATGCCTGTTCTATTAATTTACTGGCCTCATCGGCCCCGATATTTTTACACAGGACTATTTCGCTTATTAATATCTGTTTAGCATTTTCCAGCATCCTTCTTTCTCCGGTGGAAAGCCCCTTTTCCCTTTCCCTGAGGGAAAGATTCCTCACTACCTCGGCTACCTGAAAAATATTTCCGCTTTTTATCTTTTCAAGGTTAACCCTGTACCGGTGATTCCAGTTTGCCGGCATTTTGCTTTTTGAGCCCTTCAATACCTTAAAAACTTCATCTATTTCCTCATCACTTACCACCTGTCTTATACCGATTTCTTCCACATTATTGATAGGGACCATTATCTTCATATTATTAGTGGGGATCCTCATTATATAATACTTGTGTTTTTCCCCCAGTATCTCCTTTTCCTCTATGGCTTCGATTACTCCCGCTCCATGCATCGGATATACTACCTTGTCTCCTATATTGAACATTTTATTGCCCTCCCGGGACAGCTGGAATACTCTTTTCTAATTAATAACATAAAAAACATTCTATGTCAAGCAAAAATTTTATTATACTATATATGCCTATAGCTGTCAATCTATTTTTTGCTGTTTAGTGCTGCTAATAAAGGCTTATTTTTTAATAATTTTCTTATACTTTTATTTGACAAACAAAGTTGGCGAGGGCTATAATTAAACTTGTCAGAGATTTTCTCAGGGGGGAGTCCGATGAAAGACAATACGTGCAACGAATTTCAAGCTACAGTCTCCCAGTGTCTGGTTAGACACAAAAGCATCATCGACATAATCACCAAAATACAGGAAACCGCCGGACGTGTTAACAGAGCCGTCGCAAAATCGGTCACCAGTTGCGGATGTTTGGAAGTAAACGCTAAAAAACAACAGTTCCCCGCCAATATTTCTCTTCAAGAACTAACACAGTTTATGGAAACTCATTTAAAGGGCGATTTATGCGAAAATTGCCAGGAAGTCCTTGAGCAGGAAATAGGGAATCATCTTTTTTACTTAGCTGCTCTTTGTAATATCCTGGGTTTAAGTTTAAATGACATTATTTCTAAGGAGAACGAAAAACTTTCAACCCTTGGGATTTACAATTTATCTTAATCTTTTTCCGGGAAAAAACCCGGATTTTGTTTTTAAAAGGCCTCCTGTTCCGCTTCGATAAGATTCGATACCCCGGTAACCTTATTTAAAAGCTTTGCGTCTAAGTCCCTTAAGTTAGCTCTGGGGAGTATTACCTTGGAAAAACCTAATTTCAAGGCTTCGTAAACCCTCTTTTCTGGATAGCTCACACTTCTTACTTCCCCCGAAAGCCCAACTTCACCCATTACCACAAGTCCCTCTAACAGAGGTTTATTTTTAAAGCTCGAAAAAACCGCCAGTATCACCGCCAGGTCCGCAGCAGGTTCGGTAACCTTAATACCTCCGGCTATGTTTATAAAAACATCCTCTCTATTTAAAAATAATCCCATGTTCTTTTCCAGAACCGCTATTAAAAGGGAGGCTCTATTATAGTCTATTCCGTAAGTTTGTCTTTTGGGAATGTTAAATCCACAAGAGCAGGTAAGAGCCTGTACTTCAATAAGAAGGGGTCTGGTACCTTCCATGGTGCATGTGACCACAGACCCCGGAGAATTCTTCGTCCTCCCGGAAAGCAAAAAATTCGATGGGCTTTCCACCTCCACCAGTCCTTTTTCTCTCATTTCGAAAATTCCTATCTCATTTGTTGAGCCAAACCGGTTTTTTACGGACCTGAGAATTCTGTAAGATTGATACCTTTCTCCTTCAAAGTAGAGCACCGTATCCACCATATGTTCCAGGGTTTTGGGGCCCGCCAAATTCCCTTCCTTTGTCACATGCCCCACAAGAAATACGGCTATTCCTTTTTCTTTGCTTATCCTTAAGGATCTTAAAGTAACTTCTCTCACCTGATTTATGCTGCCGGGTGCCGATTCCAAATCAGGTATATAAACAGTCTGTACAGAGTCCAGTATGACAAAGTTCGGGTTAATCTCATTTATGCAGTTTTCGATCGCATCCATATCGTTTTCGCATACCAGGTAAAAATTCCGGGATCTTATATCCAGCCTGTCCGCCCTCATTTTTATTTGCCTTGCCGATTCTTCCCCGCTTATATACAGCACCCGGTAATTTTCACCCAGATTACCGCCCAGCTGAAGCATGAGGGTGGATTTACCTATACCCGGATCCCCTCCAATTAATATCAGGCTCCCGGGAACTATCCCGCCTCCCAGCACCCTGTCCAGTTCTCCTATTCCCGAAGATACCCTTTCTTTTTCTATGGTTTCTATTTCATTTAAAAGAACCGGCTGCGATAAAACGCTTTTTTTAGAGGCTTCGGGGTAATTATCTTTTTTTATATTGACTTCTTCAAAGGTATTCCAGCTGCCGCAGTCAGGACAGCGTCCCAACCACTTTGCGGATTCAAAACCGCATTCCCGGCATACGAATTTTTTCTTATTAGCCATAATTCCCTCCTGACTATGTAAAAAAGGCAAGGCTTTTGCCTTGCCTTAATGGTAATTCATTTTCTATTTACTTGCAATACTCAATTCTTTTTTTTCAAAGGTGAGTTTGCCCTCTTTTTCATCTATCAATACGGTATTGCCTTTGGAAATGGTGCCTTTTAACAACTCTTCAGATAAATTGTCTTCAATTTCCCTCTGAATAACTCTTCTTAAAGGCCTTGCACCGTACATCGGGTCATATCCTTTTTTGGCAAGCCATTCCTTGGCTTTATCGGTAACTTCAATTGCTATATCAAATTCCTTCAACCTTTCATTTACCTGCTGGAGCATAAGGGTGACTATTTCCTTAATATGGCTTTCATTCAGGGCATGGAAAACTATTATTTCATCAACCCTGTTCAAAAATTCGGGCCGGAAGGTCCTTCTCAACTCTTCCAGGACTTTATCCTTCATATCATTGTAATTCTTTTCTTCCTCTTCCCGGGGCATGAAACCGAAGGTCCTGGATTTTTGTATCAGGTTAGCTCCCACGTTGGAAGTCATGATTATTATGGTGTTCCTGAAATCCACCGTTCTGCCCTGGGCATCCGTCAGCCTCCCATCTTCCAGAATCTGAAGCAGAATATTGAACACATCCGGATGAGCTTTCTCGATTTCATCGAATAGTACTACCGAGTAGGGTCTTCTGCGGACCTTTTCGGTAAGCTCTCCGCCCTCTTCGTAACCTACATATCCAGGAGGAGCGCCTATCATCCTGGATACGGCAAATTTTTCCATGTACTCCGACATATCAAGCCTTATCATGGCATTTTCGTCACCAAACATTGCTTCCGCCAATGCCCTGGCCAGTTCCGTTTTACCCACACCCGTTGGTCCGAGGAATATAAAGGATCCTATCGGCCGTTTGGGGTCTTTTAATCCGGCTCTTGCCCTTCTAATAGCCCTTGCCACGGCTTTTACCGCTTCATCCTGTCCGATTACCCTCTTATGAAGGATGTCTTCCATCTTTAAAAGCCTCTCGGATTCTTCTTCCGTTAGTCTTTCCACCGGAATACCGGTCCAGCTGGAAACAATTTTTGCTATATCCGCCTCGGTTACGGTAGAATTGTCCAGCTTATTTTCGCTCTGCCATTTAGATTTTAAACTGTCGAGTTTTGCTTTTAAATCCTGCTCTTTATCCCTTAGTTTCGCAGCTTTTTCAAATTCCTGAGCCCTTATTGCCGCATCTTTCTCCTTCCTCAAAGCCTCCAGTTCGTCCTCCAGCTCTTTCAGTTCGGGAGGTGCCGTCAGGCACTGGAGCCTTACCCTGGAAGCAGCTTCATCTATAAGGTCTATTGCCTTATCCGGAAGGAATCTGTCGGTAATGTATCTGGAAGAGAGCTTCGCTGCTGCAGCGATAGCTTCATCGGAAATCTTCACCCTGTGGTGAGCTTCGTATTTATCCCTTAATCCCTCTAATATTTTAATGGTGTCTTCCACCGTAGGCTCATCCACCATTATGGGCTGGAAGCGCCTTTCCAGTGCCGGGTCTTTTTCCACGTGTTTTCTGTACTCGTCTAAGGTGGTGGCCCCTATTGTCTGCAGTTCTCCTCTGGCCAAGGAAGGTTTAAGGATATTGGAGGCATCTATAGCACCTTCCGCTGCTCCCGCACCAATAAGGGTATGCATTTCATCGATAAAAAGTATTACATTCCCGGCCTGTTTAACTTCTGTCAGGACCTTTTTTAACCTCTCTTCAAATTCTCCCCTGAATTTTGTGCCCGCCACCAGTAAAGCTAAGTCTAAACTAACTATTCTCTTGTCCTTTAATATTTCGGGAACATCTCCATCCACAATTCTCTGGGCAAGACCTTCCACGATGGCGGTTTTACCTACACCGGGTTCTCCTATGAGGCAGGGATTATTCTTGGTTCTTCTGGTCAATACCTGAATTACCCTTTCGATTTCCTTCTGCCTTCCGATAACCGGATCCAGTTTTCCTTCAGCGGCAAGTTCCGTTAGGTCCCTGCCGAACTGGTTCAGCGTAGGTGTGTTATTGTACCTTCTGAAGGCCGCCTGGCCCTTAACATCCGTTCCCAGCAGGGAAAGGACTTCATTTCGAGCTCTGTCTAAGCTAACCCCTAAATTGTTTAAAACCTGAGCAGCAACTCCTTCCCCTTCCCGGATAAGCCCAAGTAGTATGTGCTCGGTGCCTACGTAATTATGTTTTAACCTTCTGGATTCATCCATGGCAAGTTCCAAAACCCTTTTAGCCCTTGGCGTATATCCTATGGGGCCCTGTATCACAAAAGGCCCTACACCTATTAAATTCTCCACCTGTTCCCTTACTTTCTGTAAGTCCACTCCCAGATTGGTAAGAGCCCTTGCAGCTACTCCTTCCCCTTCCCGGATAAGCCCTAAGAGCAGGTGCTCGGTTCCTACCACATTGTGGTTTAATCTCCTTGCTTCCTCCTGAGCGTAAGTGATCACTTTTTGAGCCCTTTCGGTAAATTTCCCGTTCATCGAATTATCCCTCCTTTATTAATTTTCCTCTAATAAAATTGGCTCTTATTATATCTCTCTCGACAGGTTGTAAACTTTTGCCGTTTAATTTCTGAATGTACGCAGGTCCTGAGGTCATGAAGAGTTTATTCACCTCTTCGGGTTTTAAGTTTTTAATTATGCCTAAGTCTATCCCCAGCCTCACATTGGAAAGGTGTGCCATAGCTTCCTCCGAGGATAAAAGCCTGGCATTGGTAAGTATTCCGTAGGACCTTAATATTCTATCTTCTAACCTTATTCTATCCTCACCTTTTAAATTTCTCCTGGCCTGCCTTTCACTGGAAATAATCTGTTTTACCACGCTATTTAAGCCTTCTATAATATCCTCTTCGGTTTTGCCGAGGGTAATCTGGTTGGATATTTGATACAGATTACCTTTGGCCTCGGTGCCCTCGCCGTATATTCCTCTTACTACCAGCCCTAACTGGGCCATAGTGGAAAACATCCTGTCGGTCTGTTTTAAAAGGGTAAGCACCGGAAGGTGCAGCATTACCGAAGCCCTTATCCCGGTACCCACATTTGTGGGGCAAGCTGTAAGATATCCGAGTTTTTCATCGAAAGCAAATTCCAAACTTTCTTCCAATACGTCGTCTATTTTCCCCGCCAGTTCATAGGCATCTTCCGTAGATAAGCCGGGAAAAATCACCTGAATTCTTATGTGATCCTCTTCGTTTATCATAATGCTGAAGGTTTTATCACCGCTTACAATCACGGCTCCCTTTTCAGAAGATGCCAAATCAGGGCTTATAAGGTGCATTTCCACAAAGAGCTGTCTATCATTGGGAGTAAGTTCCTTCATGAGATATATTTTTGACTCCTTGGATAAAATTTCATTGGCTTTAAAAGCATTGTACACAAGCTCGATTATCTCGGTATCCTTTTTGTCAGAAAGCAGATGAGGGAAAGGAACGTCCTTTAAATTGCGGGCAAGCCTCACCCTGCTGGAAATTACAATATCTGATTCCGGCCCCAAGTTGTTCAGCCAGGAGATCTTCGAAGTATCCAGAATTTCTTCCAAAGACAATTGCCCCGCCCCCTATCAATTGTTTGCAAGTTTTTGCTCTAATTCTCTAATTCTATCTCTTAAGACCGCAGCTCTTTCATATTCTTCCGCATTTACCGCTTCCTGCAGTTCCCTCTTTAATTTCTCTATCTCGCTTTTTATTCTTATTTTACCTCCGCTCCTTTTGGGCACCTTCCCCGCATGATAGGTTTTCCCGTGGAGCCTCCTCAGCATCGGATCTAACTGTCCTCTGAAAGCGGTGTAACAATTGCTGCAACCGAATCTTCCGATCTGGGTAAATCTCGGAAAAGTCAAACCGCATCTATCGCACTTTGGAGGTTCATTGGTCCTTTTAATCTCTTTTGAAACAGGCTCAAAGAAGCTGGATAGAAACTTTTGCACGGAAAAGGGTTCCACTTCAAAATCGAAATTCAAAGAACCAAAATCTCCCATGAGGTTAAAGTTCTTCTTTTTTGCGCATTCCTCACAGAGGTGCATTTCCGTTTTCTCACCATTTACTATTTTTGCTATGTGCACCGTAGCAGGGTTTACCTTGCACTCCTGACACATCATTTTAATTACCCCCTTTTTCTATTTGCTCATTCAAAAGGGCAGTCAGCATAGCCTTGAAAATTCTCGCTCGAATCCTATCTCTTTCCGGGAGAGGTATTTCAAGGGTTCTTTTGTTTAAAGCTGCCTTCATTATTTCTGCTTCCCTTTTATTAATTATTCCCTCCCGGTCCAAAATATTAATCAAGTCAAAGGCTTTAGTACTGGAAATGCTATCTCCTATACAATCTATAACTTCTTTTATAAACTCATCATCACTTATTCTTACCTTTTTTATCCTTATATATCCTCCACCGCCCCTGCGGCTTTCTACAATATAGCCCCTCTCTAAGGTAAAACGGGTAGCAAGCACGTAATTAATCTGCGAGGGTGCGCATTGAAATCTGCTGGCAAGGTCGTTTCTTTGAATTTCCAAAATGTTTCCCGCTTCTTCTATCAGGTTTTTTAAAAAATTTTCAATTACGTCCGCAAGATTAGGCATTCCCGCAATCACCTCATTTTTGACTTTGACTTTCTTTGACTTTCAATTATATTATAAAATACAGGTTTTAGTTTTTCAAGATATATTTGGAAAAATTTTTTTAAAAAATTTTAGGGAGGGTAATCCCTCCCTTACTTTTTGTCCTTTTTATTCTTTTCTTTTTCCTTTTGTTCATCCAATTCTTTTGAAATTTCCACAAGATTATTGGCTCTTCTCAACTGCTGTTCAGGAGAAATCCAGCCCATCAAACTCGATATTATTTCTCCGTACATTGTGTCATCTGCCAGTTCATCCTCTAATTCGTCGTCAATTTTCTTTTTAAATTTGGCATCCTCGGTTTTTTCTATATGCCCGAGCCTTCTTTTTTTATCTTTATCCGTCATTTTTGCCCCTCCCTGAAAAAAATTCTATTTTAATTTTCCCTGAATCTTAACATATAATTCAGTGAGGGGCGCAATAGTAATAAATATTACTCTTCTTCTTCCTCTTTGTGCGCTTTTGGAGATTCGGCAATTATCTTTTCCGCTATGGGTGCGGGAACTTCTTCGTAATGGCTGAATACCGCTTTAAAAGATCCTCTGCCCTGGGTCATGGACCTTAAATCCGTAGCATACCTGAACATTTCCGCCATGGGCACCTGAGCTTTTATGTGCTGCATACCATCGGAAAGTTCCATCCCCAGGATTCTTCCTCTTCTCTTATTTAGATCTCCTATGATATCGCCCATGTAGTATTCAGGTACCACAACTTCCACATCCAGGATTGGCTCTAATAATACGGGTTTTGCCTGAGTCATTCCCTTTTTGAAGGCCATTGAAGTTGCAATTTTAAACGCCAATTCCGAAGAATCTACAGGATGGAAAGATCCATCGTAAAGCACCGCCTTAAAGCCCACCACGGGATATCCTGCAAGAACTCCTTCCTTCATTGATTCGCGTATGCCTTTTTCTACTGCAGGAATGTACTGTTTGGGAACGGCTCCACCGAAAATCTTTTCTTCAAATTCAAATCCATCTTCCGAATCAATAGGTGAAAATTCAATCCATACATGGCCGTATTGACCGCGACCACCCGATTGCTTCTTGTACTTGCCTTCCACCTTGACCGTACCGCGAATGGTCTCCCTGTAGGGAACCTTCGGCAAGCTGAGGAGCATATCGGTTCCAAATTTATGGTGGAGCTTGCCAGCGAGAACCTCCAAATGAATTTCTCCCATGCCCGAAACCAGAAGCTGATTGGTTTCCGTATTCTTGCTTACCTTAAAGGTCATGTCTTCTTCCGTTAACCTCTGCAGACCTGCCGAAATCTTTTCTTCATCACCCTTTGATTTCGGAACAGCCGCAAAGGAAATTACCGGCTGAGGGAAAGCAATCTGTCTTAAAACTATCGGATGCTCTTTTTCGCACAGGGTATCATTGGTGGAGGTGAACTGAAGTTTTGCCACCGCCACAATATCTCCTGCTTCGGCAGCCTGAACCGGTTCCTGCTTTTTGCCCCTCATGGTATAGATATGCCCTATTTTTTCTATATCTCCTTTTACCGAATTGAATACAACGGAATCGGGCTTTAAAACCCCGGAGCAAACCTTAAAAAGATTCAACCTTCCTACAAAGGGGTCGGCCATTGTCTTGAATACAATGCAGGATAACGGTTCATCCTTTTTAAAGGTTCTCTTTTCTTCAGTTTTTGTATTGGGGTTATACCCGACCTCTGCAGGTCTTTCCGCAGGGGATGGAATAAACTCGCAAATTGCATCCATTAAAAGGGTAACGCCCTTCCCCGTAGTCGAAGAACCGCACAGTACGGGATAAATTAATCCCTGCTTCACCCCAATTTTTAAACCTTTTGCTATCTCTTCCTGGCTCAATTCCTGACCATCCAAATATTTTTCCAGAAGCTCGTCATCGGTTTCCGCCACCGATTCCATTATCATTAAACGGTAGTTCTCAATCTCATCCTGGTATTCGGAAGGAACGGGAATCTCCTTTAAGGCTTTACCGTCAAAGGAATAAGCTTTATTTTTCACGATATCGATAATCCCCTTGAAATTTGCTTCCTGTCCAATGGGGATAAAAAGTGGAATTACCTTGCTTCCAAATAATTCTCTCATCCTCTCCAGAACCTTCTGGAAATTGGCATTTTCCCTGTCTATTTTATTAACAAAGAAAATCCTCGGCAGTTTTTCCTCATCGGCGTATTTAAAAACTATTTCCGTGCCAACTTCTACTCCTGCGGCTGCGCATACTACTATAACAGCACCGTCGGACACCCTCAGTGCGCTTTTTACTTCACCCACAAAATCAAAGTACCCGGGAGTGTCCAGTACGTTTATTTTAATATCCTTCCATTCCACCGGTGCAATGGAAAGGGAAATAGAAATTTTCCTTTTTATCTCCTCGGGGTCGTAATCGCTCACCGTGTTGCCTTCTTCGACCTTACCCATTCTGTCAATCGCTCCGGAAAGAAAAAGCATTGCCTCGGTTAACGTGGTTTTCCCTGCTCCGCTGTGAGCTATGAGGCTAATATTCCTTATCTTGTCAGTGGGATAAGTTTTCAAGTCGAATCTCCTCCCTTATTTTGACTTGTTAAAAAAATAGTTTTTTATTTTATTTTGAGATAATACTTTATTTATTCTACTCCCGTTTAAATTTTTCCTGCAAAAATTATTTCCAAATTAAAAACTTAGACAATTTTTTTAACTATAAAGTAATATAAAAACCGGAAATTTCCCCCTTTGGGAAAATTTCCGGTTTCTCCCCTAAAACTGCGTATAGTTGGGTGCCTCTTTTGTTATATACACATCGTGCGGATGGCTTTCTTTTAATCCTGCGGAGGTAATTCTAATGAATTTTGCCTTTTTGAGCTCTTCTATATTTCTGGCTCCGCAGTACCCCATTCCTGCTCTTAATCCTCCAACCAGTTGATATACGATTTCCGATAGCGGTCCCCTGTAAGGTACCCTTCCTTCTACCCCCTCGGGCACGAACTTTTTGCTGTCCTCCTGGAAGTACCTGTCCTTGCTTCCTTCTTCCATAGCCCCTATGGATCCCATTCCCCGGTAAACCTTAAAACTTCTGCCCTTGTAAATTTCTATTTCTCCCGGGCTTTCCTCCGTCCCTGCAAAAAGACCACCTATCATCACAGAATCGGCTCCCGCTGCGATTGCCTTGACTATATCCCCGGAATATTTTATACCTCCATCAGCAATAATTGGCACCCCAAATTTTGCCGCTTCCTCCGCACAATCGTAAATTGCGGTAATTTGCGGCACGCCGATACCCGCTACAACGCGGGTGGTGCAAATGGAGCCGGGGCCCATTCCCACTTTAACCGCATCGGCACCTGCCTTTATCAGCTCCCGGGTAGCCTCTGCGGTAGCTACGTTTCCCGCAATTACTTGAAGCTCGGGGAAAGTTTCCTTTATCTTAAAAACGGCATTTAATACATTTACCGAATGTCCGTGAGCCGTATCCACTACTACCACATCCACCTTTGCCTCAAATAAAGCTTTAACCCTGTCCATCATGTCCTTTCCCACACCCACAGCTGCCCCCACCAGAAGCCTTCCCTTTTGGTCCTTTGCCGCATTGGGATATTTTATGGCTTTTTCAATGTCTTTTATGGTGATTAGACCCTTGAGGTTGTAATTTTCATCCACCAGCGGCAGTTTTTCAATTTTATGTTTTTTCAGTATCTCCTTCGCTTCTTCCAGGGTGGTGCCAACGGGCGCGGTTACCAAATTTTCTTTTGTCATCACTTCACTTATCTTCTTTGTAAGGTCATCTTCAAATCTTATGTCCCTGTTAGTAATTATACCCACGAGCTTACCCTTTTCGGTGACCGGTACCCCCGAGATCCTGTAATGAGCCATTAAGTCCATAGCATCTTTAATGGTGTGTTCGGGTGAGAGATAAAAGGGATCCACAATTACTCCGTGTTCCGATCTTTTTACCTTATCCACTTCCTGGGCCTGTTTCTCTATGGACATATTCTTGTGTATAATCCCTATGCCGCCTTCTCTTGCAAGAGCTATGGCAAGCCTTGCCTCGGTTACGGTATCCATGGCAGCACTTACAATAGGTATATTAATCCTTATTTTATTTGTAAGCCTTGTGGTTACATCCACATCCTTTGGTATAACTTCCGACTTGGCAGGTATCACAAGCACATCGTCAAAGCTCAGCCCTTCTTTCTCGAATTTATCCAAAACCTTCGCCCCCAGTTTTTTACTAAAAATTATTATTACAAAGTTTATCAAACTTTGACAAGCCTGTCAATCTTATATCACAAGCAGAATCAAGGGCTTTTTACCTTTTCCAGCGGCAAAATATTTTTTCAAGAAGGTCCACGGCAAAAAATAAAAATGTTCCCATAATCCCGAGAACAACAATGCCGGAATACATATCAATATAATTTACCCTCATCCACGAATCCATAATAAAATAACCCATCCCGTGAGTTGTTCCAAAATTTTCCGTAAAAAACAACACCGAAATGGAAGTCCCCAGGCTCAGCCTGACAGCGGTAAGCAATTCCGGCATTACTGCAGGAAACACAATATGGTAAAAAACAGCAAAGGTGTTCGCCCCGAGGGAGCGCAGGGAATAATACATCTCTTCTGGCACGTTCCTTACCGCATCCCTTGCGCTAATAATTATTTGAAAGACGGTTATAATTACTATCATCGTTATTTTTGAAAACTCGCCAAGGCCAAATAATATCATTACAACGGGTAAAAGGGCTATTTTCGGTACAGGATAAGTAAAATACAAAACGGGCGATAATAAACGGTCCACCGCTTCATAATACCCCATTAAAATCCCCACTACCATGCCGAAAAGCATGGAAATTACAAGGCCCATGATGACCCTGTAAAGGCTTATGAAAGCATGAGGAGCTATTTTTGTAAAAAATACCTCCCCGATATTTAAAAAAACCGCTACCGGCGAAGGGAGCAAAGGGCCCTTCACCGTAACGGAAGCCAATTGCCAGATTGTAAAAAATAAAAATAAGGTTAATAAATAACGTCCTGATTTTTTTATCATTTCCTTATTTTCCCTTTATCAATTTTTTTAATTCCGATTTTAGTTTCCAGTAAACCTCCCTGTCCTCAACATCCCGCAGCCCAAACAGAGGATTTTCCAATACATCCACTATTTTACCGGGAACACCGTTCATAACCGCGATATTTTCTCCTAAATAAATTGCCTCATCGGTGCTGTGAGTCACAAACAGCGTAGAAACAGATTCGCTTTTCCACACATCCAAAAAAAGGTCCTGCATTTCCTCACGAGTTATGGCATCAAGGGCCGAGAAGGGCTCATCCATCAATAAAATATCCGGCTTCATTATAAATGCCCGGGCTATTGCTACCCTCTGTTTTTGGCCACCGCTTAACTCCGAAGGGAACCTTTTTGTCAGGTGGGAAAGGCCCATTCGGGATAAGATATATTCTGCATATTTTTTTTCCTTCAAAGTTACCCTTTTTTTTACTCTCAACCCCAGCAGGGAATTTTCCATTACCGTTTTCCAGGGTAACAGGCCGTAATCCTGAAGGACAAGTCCAATTTTATGCTTTGAAGGATTGATGGGGGCATTGTCTATTAATACGTCACCCGTGTAATTTTTTAATATTCCTGCCATTGCATAAAGAAGGGTAGTTTTTCCGCAACCCGAAGGACCAATTACGGCCACTATCCCGCCTTTTTTTACCTTTAAGTTTACTCTGTCGAGGGCAACAAACTTTCCGCTAAAAGAACTGTACGTCACGGAAAGATTTCTAACTTCAATCATCCACCGCTCGCCCTGCTTTAATTCACAAATCTTTTATCTACCAGCTCGTCATAAGTAAAGGATTTCTTAACAAGGCCTTTTTTTGAGAGCCAATACATAGCCCCATCAAAATCTTCCTTTGAGGGAAGCCCTGCCTTTGTGTATTCGGGAAGGGTGATTATTTCTTTAACCTCCTGGGGAAATCCCGCTTTTTCTACTACAGTATCAATGTAGGCCGATTTATCGTTTTGCTTCAGAAAATCCACAGCTTTGTTATAAGCCCGGTAAAAGGCCTTTATTTCATTCTCTTTGCTTTCTAACGCCTTCTGGGTAAACAGCAATACACCGGGATTTATTCCCAGCTTATTCGTAGTTTCAATTATTTTTGCCCCATTTTTTACGGCCACCGAAGCTAAAGGATCCGGCAGCGTTGCTGCATCCACCTTCCCGTTCTGCAGCATTTCGAGTCTGGCGGGTATTTGCGGTACTACCACCTTGTTTACATCCTCGGGGTTAAGTCCGTATTTTTCTAAAATCCTGTCGGTAGCGTATTCAATAATGGTATTTTTTGATAATGCTATATCTTTACCCTTTAATTTTTCTATACTGTCTATGTTTTTATCCTTTGCCGTGAGGAGCTTATAACTTCCGTTGGTTTCCGACGTTATCTTAACATTGAAACCCCCGTCATTGGCAAAAGCTGCCGCCAGGATATCCGATACGGCTCCATCGATATTGCCGCTTTGAAGGGCGCTATCCCTTTCCATAGCGCTCTTAAAATGCTCTAACTTAACCTTTACCCCTTCCTCTTCAAAATATCCTTTGGCTTCTGCAATTATAAGAGGTATGGAATCCACATCGGGAAGCACCCCGATTACCAGAGGGCTTTTTTCCTTAATTTCCGCCGGAGCTTGATTTTGACTCGCATTTTCGGCCTGTTTCCCCGAACAGGCGCTCAAAAGAAAAATCATTGAAAGAATCGCAATTAATGCTATGAATTTTTTGATATTCTGACGCATAAAAATTACACTCCCTTCCATCTTTTATAAAGTTCATTGGGGATATCTAAGGAATCTAAAACCCTCCCCACGATAAAATTTACCATATCATCTATGCTTTCAGGAGCATGATAAAAGGCAGGCATGGCGGGTAAAATCAATGCCCCCATCTTGCTGAGTTTTAGCAGGTTTTCCAAATGCAGGGAGCTAAGGGGTGTCTCCCTGGGAACTATTATAAGCTTTCTTTTTTCCTTTAAAAATACATCGGCGGCTCTTTGCATTAAGTTATGAGACATTCCGCCCGCTATAAAAGCCACCGTGGACATAGAACAGGGGATAATGACCATCCCATCCGCTTTAAAAGAGCCGCTGGCTATAGGCGCAAACATTTCATGAATATCGTAATATTTAAAATCTTCTTCCCTTATTGAAAACTTTTTTAAATATCCGAGAAGTTCTTCCCTGTCCAGTCCTCTTTCATATTTTATTACTTTCTCACCGTTTTCCGTTACCAAAAGATTTACCTCGTTTCCTCTTTTTAACAACTCTTCTACCAATCGGATACCGTAAATAGAACCACTGGCACCCGTTATCCCTATTACGAATCTTGCCATAAAATCACCCCGCTACGAATATATCCAGGAAGGAAAACGCGAAAAAAAGTACGCTCACTATCTGATTTATATCATACGAAGCAATGGTAACGTGTTTTAAATCGTTGGGGGAAACCAATTTATGTTCTAAGTACAGAAAGTAGGAGATAATTATAAGGCCCAGGAGGTAAAAAAAGCCCCTTTTCATTAAGAAGTATAAATAAAAGAGCAAAAGGATAGAAATTACGTGAAAGGCGCTGGAGATCCTTAAAGCGTTTTTAACGCCAAATCTGACCGGAATCGAATGAAGTCCAAAACGTTTATCAAAATCCACGTCCTGGGACCCGTATATTATGTCAAAACCTGCCACCCAGAACATCACTGCCGCCCCCAGGACCAGAGCAGGCCACTCGATCTTTCCGGTTACAGCAATCCATGCACCAACCGGCGCACCGCCGCAGGCCATACCCAGTATAACGTGGCATAACCAGGTGAATCTCTTGGTATAAGAATAAATTATAAAAAAGAACATGGCTACCGGCAGCAGTTTTAAACAAAGTGGGTTCAACTCATAAGCCGCAAGTATTAAAAGGGCAAAACAAAACACAACTATCAACAGTGCTTCTTTTTCCTTTACAATCCCCATCGGAATATGCCTTTTGGCAGTTCTGGGGTTTTTTGCATCGATTTCTTTGTCCACCAAACGGTTCAGGGCATTTGCCCCGTTCCTTGCTCCAAAAAGAGCTACAACAATCCAGAAAAACACCCTGAAAGGCAAAGCTCCTCCTGCTGCCCAGAACATCGCCACAAGAGAAAAGGGAAGGGAAAACAGGGTATGGGAAAACATCACCAGTTCCCCGTAGGTCCTTAATTTCTTAATTACCCCGCCGGCTAAATCAGATATACTTTTGCCTTTTTTAAAATCCATATTCCTTCCACCTTCTGTCAACCAGTTCCTTAATTTCGGGGCTCATTTCTATCTCGTCAGGCCATTCCCTCTCGTAGCCCTCTTCCTTCCACTTTTTAGTTGCGTCAATGCCCATTTTGCTGCCGTAGTGCTTAAAAGGTGACGCATGATCCAGTACATCCAGCGGGCCATCCACTATCACCACATCCCTTTTGGGGTCCACGTTGTTAAATACCTTCCAGGCTACGGTAGATACATCCTTCGGGTCAACGCTTTCATCCACAACTACAATAATTTTGGTATACATCATCTGTCCGATCCCCCAGAGGGCGTGCATTATCTTCTTGGCATGGCCAGGATATTTCTTTTTTATGGAGACTATCACGCAGTTATGAAATACTCCTTCCAGGGGAAAATTGATATCAACAATTTCCGGAAATAACTTTTTTAAAAAAGGTAAAAAAATGCGTTCGGTAGCCTTCCCCAGATAACAATCTTCCATAGGAGGTTTACCCACCACCGTTGCGGGATAAACCGGATTTTTCTTTCGGGTTATCAGGGTAAGGTGAAATACCGGATAAAAATCCTTCACCGAATAATAGCCCGTATGATCCCCAAAAGGCCCTTCTTCCCTGAGTTCGTCTACGTCCACATATCCTTCCAGGACAAATTCCGCATTGGCAGGGACATATATATCGCAGGTTTTACATTTCACAACCTCTACAGGGGCTTTACGCAAAAACCCTGCAAAGACCATTTCATCTATTTCCTTCGGAAGGGGAGCAGTAGAAGCATAAATGGTAGCGGGATCACATCCTATAGCAACGGCAACGGGCATTTTTACCCCCATTTTCTTGTATTTTTGATATATTTCACTTCCGTCCTTATGTATATGCCAGTGCATTCCGGTAGTTTTTTCATCGTAAACCTGCATCCTGTACATACCCATGTTGTGTGAGCCCGTTTCGGGATCTCTGGTAATCACTAAGGGGAGGGTGATAAATTTGCCTCCATCTCCGGGCCAGCATTTTAAAATTGGAAGCCTTTCTAAATTCGGTTCCTCTATTACTTCCTGGCAGGGAGCGTGTTTTACTTTTTGGGGAAATACTTTTGCCAGTCTTGCGAGCCTTGTTGCCGACTTAATCTTGTTAAAAAGCCCGATATAGTTGGAAATATCCATTAATTCCTCAATTTCCCGGGCTATATCATCCAAACTTTCCACATTTAATGCTAAATTCATGCGTTCATAGGAACCGAAGGCGTTAATAAGCAGCGGAAATTCCGATCCTTTAACCTTTTCAAAAAGCAGGGCAGGGCCTCCCGATTTTACGACCCTGTCCGTTATCTCGGTGATTTCCAGTTCCGGATCCACTTCCACCGGTATTCTTTTTAGCTCACCCTTCTGTTCCAGTAGATTGATAAAATCCTGTAAATCCCTGTACAATATCATCACTCCGTTCAAAAAATGGAAAATCCATTCTTCTGTGATTATAGCACACCCCCCTTTTGGGGACAATAATATTGTCAATTTATTCTATATATGATAATATTTTGTTAGAATCTAATTAAGATATTTAGCGGTTATAAAATAAAGGGGAGTAGTTCGGGCTACTTGCCTTCGAAGGCTCAACATACTGGCTTTTGCCTGGGCCTTCGCCTGAATTTCAGGGAACGAGACCTTTATTTCGGTTTATGCCGAAATAAAGGTCTTTTTTATATGTAAATTTTTCCAATAAGCTTACCAAATCTATTTTTCAATTTTAGAAATAATATAATCGGGAGGTTTTAAAAATGGATTTGAAACTTTTTTTGATGGCTTTTGGCATGCTCTTTTTAGCAGAGCTGGGCGACAAAACCCAGCTTACGGTATTTACCTTAGTTACCCAGTATAACAAACCCCTGCCTATTTTTTTGGGAGCATCTTTGGCCCTTGTTCTGGTTACCCTTATAGGAGCTTTATTTGGCAATGTGGTGACTAAATACATACCAACCCATTACCTGAAATTAATTGCCGGTATCCTCTTTGTGGGAATTGGAATATTTGTACTTATAGAATCCGCTCCTGAAGTTTTAAAACAATTAGGAAAGCAATAAAAAAGCCCGGCTTTCGCCGTGGCTTTTTAATCATCCGCATTTTGAGAAACCGCAGGCTCTGCAGACTACACACCCTCCTTCGGTTTCCAGCACACTTCCGCATTCGGGGCATTTATTTGTTTTAGAAGCGGTTCCTTCTTCTTCAATTTCATATAGCTTTTTATAGTATTCTACCCCATTACCGTTGTTTTTCTTTTCCTCTTTTACGCCTTCTGCTTTTAAAATATTCCTTTCTAAGGCTCGGGCTATGGCATCAGGACATGACAGCACCTTTATGTCCTTATTGCTCGCCATCTGCCTTATGGTAGAAAGGCATCTTATACCTTTTAATTGCTCTATAATAGCATTAACATCAATCCCCGAGCGAAGTGCCAGCGAAATGAGCCTGCTGGTGGCTTCTGACTGGGACGGACATCCTCCGGCTCGTCCCAGATTTGTAAATACTTCGCATATGCCCTTATCATCGGAATTAACGGTAATATATAGATTCCCGCATCCTATTTTTACCTTTTCGGTGCTTCCGTAGGTTATGGAAGGTCTCGGGCGAGGGATGATGTGTTTTTCTTCCGAAAATGCTCTTACAGCCTCTTTACCTTCCTCTTCCCCTTTAGTGCCTTTATTTAAGACCTGTTCCTCACGGCTTTTATCCCTATAAACCGTCACACCTTTGCAGCCCAATTCATAGGCAAGAAGATAAACCTTCCTTACATCCTCCTTTGTGGCCTCCTGAGGAAAATTTACGGTCTTAGATACCGCATTATCCGTATATTTCTGAAAAGCTGCCTGTAATCTAACATGCCACTCGGGGGATACATCATGCGCGGTTACGAACACTTTTTTAACGTCTTCGGGAATTCCTTCAATATCTTTTAAAGAACCTTTTTTCAATACTTCTTCCATTAATTCGTCGCTGTAAAGTCCCAATTCCCTCATCTTTTCTTCAAAAAGCGGGTATATTTCAATAAGGCGCTGTTTATCAAGAACATTTCTCTCAAAAGCCAGTGCAAAAACGGGCTCGATGCCGCTGGAGCATCCGGCTATTATACTTATGGTGCCCGTAGGAGCAATTGTTGTAACCGTGGCATTTCTTACAGGAGGGCTTCCCATCTTATCGTAAACACAGCCGGCAAAGTTTGGAAAAGCTCCTCGAGCTTTTGCCAGTTCTTCCGATGCCTTACGAGCCTCGCTTTGTATAAAGCCCATCACTTCCTCTGCAAGTTTTACAGCTTCTTCGGAATCATAGGGGATTCCAAGCTTTATGAGCATATCGGCAAATCCCATTACTCCAAGTCCTATTTTGCGGTTAGCCTTTGTCATTTGCTCAATCTCGGGCAGCGGGTATTTATTCACATCAATTACATCGTCCAAAAAGCGCACCGCCGTATGAACGGTGTCTTTAATATCTTCATAGTTTACAAATAATTTATCATTCTCTTTATATACAAATTTTGATAAGTTAATTGACGCCAGTGTACATGATTCAAAATTCAGCAGAGGTTGTTCCCCACAGGGGTTAGTGCTTTCTATACTGCCCACGTGAGGAGTGGGATTTTTTTCATTAATGCGATCTATAAAAACTATTCCCGGTTCCCCGTTTAGCCAGGCCATCTCCACTATCAGGTCAAATACTTCCCTTGCCTTTAATTTGCCGGCTATCCTGCCTGTATGAGGTTCCACAAGCTCGTAATAGTCGTCATTTTTTAAAGCTTCCATAAACTTGTCCGTTATCGCTACACTTATATTAAAATTTGTAAATTCTTTATTATCCCTTTTGCATTGAATAAATTCTAAAATATCCGGGTGATCTACCCTCAAAATACCCATATTGGCTCCTCTTCGGGTGCCGCCCTGCTTTACAGCTTCTGTAGCGGCATTAAATACCCTCATAAAAGATACGGGACCCGAAGCAACACCACCGGTAGACTTTACCGTAGAGCCTTTAGGTCTCAGCCTTGAAAAACTGAAACCCGTTCCTCCGCCGGATTTATGTATTAGTGCGGCATTCTTAATGGTTTCAAAAATCCCTTCCATAGAATCTTCCACGGGCAGTACAAAACAGGCTGACAGCTGCCCCAGCTCTCTTCCAGCATTCATAAGAGTAGGTGAATTGGGCAAAAACTTTAAGTCGGCCATCAGATCATAAAATTTTTGCTCCCAGTAGGATGGATCCTCTCCATAAAATTCTTCGGCCTTTGCCACTGCTTTCGAAACCCTCTCCAGCATTTCCTCCGGGGTTTCTATTACCTTCCCTTGTGAATCCTTAGCAAGATACCTTTTTTCAAGCACCTTCTTTGCATTTTCCGTTAAATTTATCTTTTTTTTCATCAATGACACCTCTTTTACCGGTCAAAATAAAGCAAAAAAGCGGTTTTTTTACCGCTTCCGATAATATAATAAAAATAAGGTTTAATATTTTATACCTCAATATTTATTCCTTGATTTTGCAGCATCTTTTTGTAGTCTTTTTCCCCTCAGCGGCATCCTCTGTAGCCTTTACTTCCACCTTTGTAAAGCTATCCTTTGCTTTGCATTCCGGGCATTCCTTCGGTTTGCACCGGGTTTCTTTTTCAAACCCGCACATGGAGCATTTGAATAGTGCCATAATAATTACCTCCCTGAATCCCTGTCTAATATTTAGTGTATTATTCATTTATTAAGATGTCAATTATTTTTCTCTTGACACATTATCACATATATGTATATAATAATTACAGAATACTTGTATACAATTGTTAAGGGGGAATTTTTATGGATATTACCCTTTTCAGCGAAGAACTCTTTCTTCTGCTTCAGGAATTTTTTAATGATTTTACTTACGGTGCAGCCTACATGGAGCATTAATCATTTGATCAAATAACTTTTTATTTTACTTATATTTTCTTTTGCAATTTTCTCTCCTATTTTTACTAACTCGGGAATACGGTAATAATCGGTATACCCTATTCCGGAAATATCCGGAGAAATATAGAAAGCAGGGTAATTTTGCTCTTTCATTTTTATTAGTTCATCGGACATAATATCTATGCATGAAAATATAATTTCCGTCAAAGTTTCCGCCCTGTTTTTGCCTTTTTTTACCGAAAGGTCTACCGCAATAACCTTTTTTGCTCCCATATCAAAAAGAATGTCTACAGGAACGTTATTTATAATTCCTCCATCCACAAGTTTTCTTCCATCAATCCTCTTCGGAACAAAAATTGCCGGCAGCGAGATGCTCGCCCTTATCGCTTCAGATATTTTTTTATCAAAAAGATATTGCCTCCCCTTTTTATCTTTGTTTTTTACACTTTCTTTTGAGCAAAATACCACCTCTTCCCCGGTTTCCACATCGGTGCTTATGATAAAAAGGGGGATCTTTAATTCCTTAAATCCTTTTCCTTGAAAAAGCTCATCAAAATACTTTTCAATTCTTTCTCCTTTAAAGAGTCCTTCAGCCCCTTTAGAAAGAACCGTAGGTCTTTTGGTGCATAAAAAGTAAATGAATACCCCGATATAGGCCATCCAAAAAGCCGGATCGAGCATTCTCCAGGGTTTTACGCTCATAAGCCTGTTCACAAAATCATCAAAATTTATTTCTAAAGCCGCCAATGCTCCGGCAATACTTCCCGCACTCGTCCCAGCTATCATATCGGGATAAATTTCGTTTTCGAATAATCCTTTTAAAATGCCTAAATGTACCGCTCCTCTTATTCCTCCTCCACTTAAGGCTATACCAAGTTTATTTTTTACCATTCTTTTAGACCCCCTTTCTGCCATCCTTTTTAAAAATATATTCCCGAGAAATTAATTTTATCCTTATTTTACGCATACATAAAAAGGCAGGCTTTATAAGCCTGCCTTTTTATTTTCAGTTCAATATTTTAATTAATTATTACTTGTTGATTCCATCTCTTAAAGCTTTTCCTGCTTTGAAGACGGGAATATTGGCAGCCGGAATGTCAATTTCCTCTCCGGTCTGCGGGTTGCGACCTTTCCTTGCGCTTCTTTCCCTCACTTCAAAAGTGCCAAAACCTACGAGTTGAACCTTGTCCTTTTTCGAAAGAGCTTCCATCACCGAATCAATGAAGGCGTTCAAAGCTTTTTCAGCATCCTTTTTAGTAAGTCCGCTTTTTTCTGCCATTGCCGATACGAGATCTGCTTTATTCACTCTCATTCCCTCCCTGAAAATTTCTATTTTGTTCTAATTTCTTATTCTCCACAAAAAGCCAAATTCCTTCAATTTCAGAGGTAATTTAAAACTTTTTTTCTTTATTTTTCCCCTGTTCCCATAATATATCCATTTCTTCCAGGGTCATTTTTGAAAGGTCTTTGTTTTGTCTTTTTGCCTCTTCTTCCACGTATTTGAACCTTTTTACGAATTTTTTCGTAGCGTCTCTCAATGCCAGTTCGGGATCTACCTTTAGAAAACGAGCTACATTTACCACCGCAAAGAGCAAATCTCCTATTTCTTCCTTTATTTTCTCACTTTTTTCACTTTTATATACTTCCTGGATTTCCTGCAGTTCTTCATACACCTTATTCAAGGCACCATCAACACTATCCCAATCAAAACCTACCCGGGCAGCTTTTTCCTGCACCTTAAAAGCCTTCATAAGAGCCGGCAATTGTTCCGGAAGCCTGTCCATGGATTCGGCATAGGAAGAAAAATCCTTCTCTTCCTTCTTTATATCCTCCCAATTTTTCAGCACTTCTTCGGGAGTATCGGCTTTTACCTCTCCAAAAATATGGGGATGGCGCCTTATCATTTTATCGCAAATTTTTTCTATCACATCATTGATGCTAAATCTGCCCTCTTCCTCCGCAATTCTGCTGTGAAATACTATCTGCAACAGCAAATCCCCCAGCTCTTCTTTTAAAATTTCCGGGTTTTCAGCATCAACCGCATCTATTACTTCATAGGCTTCTTCTATTAAAAAGGGTTTCAAAGACTCATGGGTTTGAGCTTTATCCCAGGGACAGCCTCCCTCTCCCCTCAGCTTTGCCATAATATCCACCAATTTTTCAAAACCTTCCTTTGCCAAGATTAATCATCTCCTCAAAAGGCTTATCTTTTTTATTATTTTACTTAATCTTTTCCCGAAAGGCATCATAGCAAGTTCGGATTCTTCTACGCCGCCCAATATTAACAGACAAAAAAGGTAAACAAGAACACCTATCATTATGCAAAAAAGAGTGCTCAAATTATGCCCCAGCCCTTTCAAAACGAGAAAATTAAAGCCATAGACCACAAATGCTCCCATAAATAAGGCGGAAATTCCGGGTTTTAGAATCATCTTCACAAAATCCACGCGCATTCCCGAATACCTTGAAGCTGCAGTTAAATTTAATAAAGATGCTACCGCATAACCGAGAACAGTGCCCAGGGCTGCGCCTCTTATGTTTATTGAAGGAATTGCGGTTAAAACATAGTTTGTTATTATCTTGCTTACGGCACCGAGAAGAAGATTATATACCGGGACTGCGGCCCTGCCTACGCCCTGCAGTATGCCGGTAGTGGTCTGCTGAAGGGAAAGAAATATTATCCCCCAGGCAAGAATAGAAAGGGGAATCCCCGCTTCGGCGTTTTTATAAAGAAGCACCGACACGGGGGTGGCCAGAGCAAAAAGTCCAACGGCAGCAGGAATAGCAAAGATCAATGCTATCCGAATTCCTAACTGAGCTCTTTCCGAAGCCAATTTATAATTGTTTGTAGCGACTGCTTCGGATATAGCAGGCACAAGGCTTGCCGATAAAGATATAGTAACGATTGCCGGAAGATTAATAAGCGGTGCCGCCATTCCTGTTAGCTGCCCGTAAAGTTCGGTAGCTCTTGTCACGGAAAAACCAGCTACCTGCAGTCTCATCGGAACAATAGCAGCATCGGCTAAATTCATTACGGGAATTATTAATCCCCCCAGGGTAATGGGGACAGCGAAAATCATCAGGTCTTTAAAAATTTTGATAGGGCTATCCAGCCTTTTTCCCAGATCCTCCATCATTTTTATTTTTATTTCATTTTGTTTTCTATAATACACCACCACAAGAACCAGTAAACCCAAAACCGCACCTACTACCGGACCAAAAGCCGCACCAGCTGCCGCGTATTCCACACCTTTTGGCAAAAGCAGGGATGCAAGAAAAAATACCGTTGCTACCCTTCCAATTTGCTCTACCACCTGAGAAATAGCTGAAGGGGTCATATCCTGAAGACCCTGAAAGAATCCCCTGAAACTGGACATAATTGAAACAAAGAATATGGCGGGGGCAATACTTACCAGCGAATAATAGGCTTTTGGATTCCCCAGCACTCTTGCGGATAAATAGGGCGCATAGATTATTAACGTTGCGGTAGATAAAAAACCTATTATACCCAGAAAAGCAAGGGAAACCCTGAAAATTCTGAAGGCATTTTTGTACTTTTTTAACGCTATATTGGAGGACACCAGTTTGGAAATAGCGGTGGGTAAACCCGCTGTAGACAGGGAAAGAAGGGTTACATAAATAGGGTAGGCCATTTGATAAAGCCCCATGCCTTCATCCTTTATCATCATTGCTAAGGGTATACGGTAAACCGCACCCAGTATTTTTACTATAAATCCCGCCACGGTCAGAATAAAGGCTCCCTTTAAAAATGATGTCTTTTTTTCCATTAAAGCTTTGCCCCTTTTTTTAAAATCAATTTTAAAGACGAATATATAATACCATTTATTTCTTATTCCCTCAAGTTTGTTATAGATGGTATTCAAAAAAGGAATATATCAAAAATAATTTTTTTCGCGCTAATTATATATGCATTATTCATTTTTTATGATATAATATTTCATGTCTTAGCCAATTTATTATAGCACATTTCTTTCGCTATTTTCTAAAAAGTATATATATTTTAAAAGGGAGGATTTTAGAATCATGTCCCAATTGAGCGATTTTATGCTAAATGTGAAAAATGTCTACCGCAACCTACCCGTATCAAAGCTTGTAGAAGAAGCAGTAAAAAGGGGAGAAGGAGTCCTTTTGGAAAACGGCGCACTCCTCGTCAACACCGGAAAATACACCGGCCGCTCTCCGGAAGATAAATTTATTGTAGACAGCGAAACCATTCACGACGAAATATGGTGGGAAAACAATAAACCTTTTTCATATAGAAATTTCCACAATTTACTTTTCAGAATCCAAGCTTACCTTCAAAACAAGGATGTATTTGTATTTGACGGTTATGTCTGTGCCGACCCCAATTTCAAAAAACCGTTGAGGGTAATCACCGAATACGCCTATCAAAGCTTATTTGCACGACAGCTATTTTTACGCGGCAAAATCGACGAAGATTTTTCCCCTGAAATCACCGTCATCTGCGTTCCCGGTTTTAAAGCTGACCCCAAAATAGATAAAACCAATTCCGAAGCCTTTATAATATTGGATCTTGAGAAAAAAATAATAATAATCGGCGGTACAAAATACTCGGGTGAGATTAAAAAATCGGTATTTTCCCTTTTAAATTATATTATGCCCGGCTCCGGAGTATTCCCCATGCACTGTTCGGCAAACGTGGATGATAAAAACAATACGGCACTGTTTTTCGGGCTTTCGGGAACGGGTAAAACAACTCTATCGGCAGACCCGGAAAGAAGGCTAATAGGCGATGATGAACACGGCTGGTCCGACAGCGGTATCTTCAATTTCGAAGGCGGATGCTACGCAAAATGCATTCACCTTTCTTTGGAAAAAGAACCCCAGATTTACAATGCCATCAAATTCGGCACCATTCTGGAAAACGTGGTATTTTCCCGGGAGGATAGGATGCCCGACTACGACAGCGATTTCTTCACCGAAAACACCAGAGCTGCATACCCCGTAGATTACATACCCGATGCGGTAATCCAGGGCGTGGGAGGACATCCAAAGCAAATATTTTTCCTTTCTGCTGACGCCTTCGGTGTTCTTCCTCCTATTGCAAAGCTCACAAAGGAACAGGCTATGTTTTACTTCATAGCAGGTTACACCAGCAAATTGGCGGGAACCGAAAGGGGCATTACCGAGCCAAAAGCTACTTTCTCCGCTTGCTTCGGTGCACCCTTTTTACCGAGACCCCCTTATGTTTACGCCGAGCTTTTAAAGGAAAAGGTAGAAAAATTCAATACCGACATATACCTGGTAAATACCGGCTGGATAAAAGGGCCTTATGGAACGGGAGAAAGAATAAACTTAAACTATACGAGAGCAATAATAAAAGCCGCTTTAAGCGGCCTTCTAAAAGACGTAGAATACGAAAAGGACCCTGTATTTAACCTCATGATACCCAAATACTGCCCCGGTGTGCCTGCGGAAATCTTAAATCCAAGAAATTCCTGGAAGGATAAAAAAGCTTACGATGAGTACGCCCATAAGCTAAAAAATAGCTTTACTACCAATGCATCAAAATACAATCTGCCGGCAGAAATTTTAAAATAGCAGCGTAAAGCTGCTATTTTCTTTACTGTTCCATTTGCCTTGCTAAGAAACCGGCTGCGGTTTCCGCAACCTTTACTTCTAATTCTCCCATAGCCACATTGGGTTCTTTTGAAAGTAATATCACAGCACCTATGGGATCCCCTTCGGCAATTATAGGCACCACTACCTGGCTCGTGTACCTTACCTTGCCATCCTCATCCTGCGTTATTTTTATATACTCTTTTTCCGACGTCTTGCTAATTAATACCGTTTTTCTTTCATCCATTATGGCTTCCAAGTCGGAGCTAATGGGCTTTTCCATTAATTCCTTTTTTGGAGCACCGGAAACGGCAATAACCGTATCCCTGTCCGAAATACACGCGATATGCCCCAAGGAATCGTGGAGGGCTTCGGCGTATTCTCTTGCAAAATCACCGAGTTCACCTATTGGCGAATATTTTTTGAGGATTACTTCTCCTTCTCTATCGGTAAATATTTCAAGAGGATCGCCTTCGCGAATCCTTAACGTCCTTCTTATTTCCTTCGGTATAACAACCCTCCCCAGGTCGTCGATGCGACGAACTATCCCCGTTGCCTTCACTTTTTCCCCTCCTTTTCCTGTGGAAAATGCTTTCATCATTAGTATTAGAGTAACAAACCTTTTTTATTCATTATAGGGAATAAAGAGAAAATCCGCCATTTCTTTTAATAACTCTTCAATCCTTATAAATAGCTTATGATCATCGATGTTTTTAACCCTTATCGAAAAGGAGGGAACCGTTGTTCCGGAAAAAATTATTCTATTTTTAAAGAAAGCGACTAATTTCAAATAATCCTCCACATTCAAGGC
Source organism: Thermovenabulum sp. (assembly GCF_049723235.1). Classification (NCBI taxonomy): domain Bacteria; kingdom Bacillati; phylum Bacillota; class Clostridia; order Thermosediminibacterales; family Thermosediminibacteraceae; genus Thermovenabulum; species Thermovenabulum sp. The sequence continues at coordinate 35,553 of NZ_JBNARB010000014.1, forward strand.
ATCTTTGCTCTTAAATTTAAAAACCACGTAATCTTCATTTCTTATAATATTTGCAATTTTTAATTTTTTGGCAAGCAATTTTAATTTTGATATACTTAAAAGATTTCTCACAGGCTGCGGAAGGTCCCCAAAGCGGTCTTCAATCTCTTCCTCTAATTCCTCGGCTTCCTTAAGAGTCTCCAGTGCTGCAATCCGCCTGTAAATCTCCATTCTTAAAGATTCATTTTGAATATAATCCTCGGAAATAAAAGCATTTACCTTAAGGTCAATAACGGGCTGTACTTCTTCTCCCCGGATAATTTCCCCTTTTAATTCCCTTACCGCCTCCTCTAAAAGCTTGCAGTATAAATCATAACCCACCGCCATCATGTGTCCGTGCTGCTCGGTCCCGAGGACGTTTCCGGCACCCCTTATTTCCAGGTCTCTCATAGCCAATTTAAACCCGGCACCGAATTCGGTAAATTCTCTTATGGCCGCCAGCCTTTTCTCCGCCTGCTCCGATAGGACCTTATCTTTTTTGTAAGTAAAATACGCAAAGGCCTGTCGGTTGGACCGCCCAACCCTGCCTCTAAGCTGATACAGCTGGGATAATCCGAACCTGTCCGAATTTATTACGATCAAGGTGTTTACATTGGGTATATCAAGCCCGGTTTCGATAATTGTGGTACATACCAGCACGTCGTATTCCCTGTGGTAGAATTTTAACATCACCTCTTCCAGCTCGTCCTCATCCATCTGCCCGTGAGCTACCGCAATCCTCGCCTCGGGCACCAGTAAGGAAAGCCTCATAGCTTCCTCCCTTATGTCCTGAACCCTGTTGTAAACATAATATACCTGACCGTCTCTTGATAGCTCCCTTAATATGGCATCCCTTATGAGGGAGTCATTGTACTCCACTACATAAGTTTGAACGGGAAATCTGTTCTCCGGAGGTGTCTCTATAAGACTCATGTCCCTTATGCCGCTTAATGCCATATGCAGGGTTCTCGGAATGGGTGTTGCGGTCATGGTGAGCACGTCCACATTCTTTTTAAGCTGTTTTATTTTTTCTTTATGAGCCACTCCAAACCGCTGCTCTTCGTCTATTATAAGAAGCCCTAAGTCCTTAAATTTTACATCCTTTTGAAGGAGCCTGTGGGTTCCTATGATAACATCCACCGCTCCGTTTTTTAAATCCTTTAAAATCGCTTTTTGTTCAGCTTTAGACTTAAAACGACTTATCACTTCTACCCTTAATGGAAAGGGGGAAAATCTTTCGGAAAAGGTCCTGTAATGCTGTTCCGCCAGTATTGTAGTGGGGACAAGCACCGCTACCTGTTTTCCATCCATGACCGCTTTGAAAGCCGCTCTTAAAGCTACCTCCGTCTTCCCGTATCCCACATCACCGCAAATTATCCTGTCCATGCATTTATCGCTTTCCATATCCCTTTTTACTTCTTCTATTGCCATCAACTGGTCCGGGGTCTCCTCATAGGGGAACATCTCTTCGAATTCCTGTTGCCATACCGTATCCTTTGAAAAGGCAAAACCTTTTATACTTTGCCTGGCGGCGTAAAGTTCGATAAGCTCCTTTGCCATTTCTTTGATGGATTCCTTGACCTTTGCTTTTGTCTTGCTCCATTCACTTCCGCCGAGCTTGTTTAACTTCGGCGGCTTATCTTCGGGAGAAACGTATTTATATATAAGTTCCACCTGGTCCGTTGGAACGTAGAGTTTATCCCCTCCCAGATACTGGAGGGCGAAGTAATCGCGCTTATTACCCTCCACCTCTAAGGTTTCCACACCCAGGTACCTGCCTATTCCGTGCGTGGCGTGAACCACATAATCTCCCGGGCTCAGCTCGTCCACGGCGGTTATTTTTTTGCCTTTCTTCGTAATGTCAGGCTTTGCCTGCTTCACTTTTGGCCTTCCGTAAACATCCGTATCCGAAATTACGGCTACCCTGATTTCAGGAATCTCAAAGCCCTTTCCCAGGGATCCGGGGATCACCACAACCTGCCCGGACATAAGTTCTCCATTTAAGCTTTTATAAAAAACCGCTTCAATGTTCTTTTCCCTTAATGCCTTTGATAAGTGTTTTCCCCTCTCTTCATTTCCCGATAATACAATTACTCCATATCTTCTCTTTTTATAATTCATTATTTCTTCTACTAAAAGTTCAAATTTACCGTTAAAGGCAGTAACTGCCCTGAACTGGAAGGAATATACCCCTCCTACATTGAATTCCTTCGGTATCCTCGGAAACATGGAAATATAAAAAGAGGGATATTTTTTCATCTCATCGATTACCCGTTCCACAGAAAAATAAATCTCCGAAGCCGAAGGAAGAATATGCCCCTTCTCTAAAAGCCCTTTATAGGTCTCTTCTATTTCAAAGGAGATGTTCTTCGAACTTTCCATAAGCCTCCCGGGTTCAATAAAAAACACAAAAGGAGGAGTAGAGAAATAATCCATAAGGGAGCAAAGTTCTTCGTACAAATATCCCGTATAAAGTTCGGCAGATTCGAAAAAGATTCCCCTTTCCAGCTTATCAATATGGAGGCCTACTTTTTCCTTTAATATCTCGAAAATTTCCTTTTTGCCTGCGGAATATAAAGCACTTCTCTTTTCCTCCAAATCCCGCGAAACCTTCAAAGCCGCTTTTTTACCGGTCTCCTCGTCAAATATAACCTCCCTGGCAGGGAATATCCTTATTTTTTCCAGTCTGTCAAAGGATCGCTGGTCTTCAATATTAAAGCGCCTTATGGAATCTATTTCATCGCCGAAAAATTCGATGCGGTAAGGATATTCGGCAGTAAGGGGAAAAATATCCAGGATACCGCCTCTTTGAGCAAACTGTCCTCTACCTTCAATAACTTCGACCCTTTCATAGCCCATCTTTATAAGCCTTAAAATTACTTCTTCCAAATTTTCTTCGCGGCCGTATTCAAGCTCAAATGTGAAATTTTTCACTATATTTGGCGGCACAAGCTTATTCACAAGGGCATTCAACGGGGCTACTACTACCTTGGAGTTATCAAAAAGTAGTTTCTCAAGCACCGATAATCTCTGTGCCGTAAATTCAAGGCTTTTAGCTTCGGTTTCATAGGGAATCACGTAATTGGAAGGAAAATACAGTACCTGTTCCTTCCCCAGGAAGAATTCCAGATCCTCCGCTATCCTTTTAGCCTCAAGAGCATCGGGCACTACTACCAGAAAATTTCTTTTACCGAACCTTTCTTTGAGCCCCGCTATTATGAAAGATTTCTGTGAGTCGGAAAGCCCATAGGAAAAAAAACCTTTTATTCCGTTTTCGACGTCTTTTGTAATCCTGTTGAAATCTTCTATCTTTTCGCAAAATTTCAGCGCAAACATAGCTTCTCCTTTAAAAAAATTCCTAATATAAAGTATAACTCAACAAAAGTTAATTATACAACAAAAATTGACTTTTGAAAATTCATTTGGATTGGTTTAAAATGTACGGCATAGAGTAAAAAATCCTAAGAAAGGGAGAATTTATGAAACATTTTATCAACTCTGTTGGTGACATATGTCCCGTGCCTCTTTTTAAGGTTGAAGAAAAATTGAAGAATATACAAAAGGGTGATGTCATTGTGCTTGATACCGATCATAGCTGTGCAGCTATAAATATAAAAAATGAAATGGCCAAAAAAGGGATTAAAGTTAAAATAAAGGAAATTGACAGCGGAATATGGCAGGTATATATAAAGAAGAGTTAACAAAATCCTCTACTGGGGAGACGCATAAAATGTATAAAAGCCTTGGCAAGTTTGTTTAAAATTTTATCCTCCTTATAGGCCACATAAATTTTTTGCTGAAGGTTAATACCTTCTAAATTTAATGTAACCAGGGTTTTGTTATATAACTCTTTTTTCAATGCTATGGATGGCATTATAGAAATTCCGTGCCCCGCTTCTACCGCCGCCTTTATAGAATCGTTACTGCTTAGTTCCATTATTATATTTAATTCGTTCCATCTTATACCAAGAGCTGCAAAGGTTTCTTCAACGATTTCCCTCGTCCCTGACCCCTGTTCTCTTACAATCAAAGGTTCTTTTAAAAACTCTTCCAGGGTTATGGTATTTTTCCCGTTCCAGCGGTTATTATTCGGTGCAATAACAAAAAGCTCTTCCGTTGCAATTTCTTCAGCGGTAATTTCTCCCCTGGGCCTTATTCCTTCAATTACGGCCACATCCACCTGTCCATCTCTTAATTCTTCTTCTACCTGCTTTTTATTGCCTACCCGGAGCTTTATATTTGCCTCTGGATATTTTTCTTTAAAAATAAAAATACTGCAGGGTACCGCATATCCTCCAATTGCTGAAGTAGCACCCACCGTTAAAATCCCGCTTATGGATGACCTGAGGTCATTCATCTTTTCGTCTAATTCCTTGCATAAAGATAAAATCTTAGAGGAATATTCATAAACTATTCTTCCCGCTTCGGTTAAACTTACTCCCTTATTTGTTCTCTCAAAAAGCTGAACGGAAAAATAATTCTCCAACTGTTTAATCTGCTGGCTTAATGCAGGCTGAGAGATAAAAAGCTTTTCAGCCGCTTTAGAAAGGGTCCCGGATTCTGCTATAGTCACAAAGGTATTAAGTAAATTTACATTCATTTTATCACCTGATATTTCCGCTAAAGCGGTAATTTTATTTGATATTATTATATCATATTTGTTTAATATAAATAATTCTTATAGCGGTATAATTTTTAATAATTTTACATTAATTTTAAATCGTTTTATAATAATATCATGAGAAAGTGAAGGCCTTCACATCAAATAGGAGGTGTTGGTATTGGAACAGCCTCAGGTTTCATTAAAATCCAGGGTTCATACGGTAACTGCAAAACCCTCTGTTAAAAAGAAGAACCAATTGGGCTATGGAATTGCTCTTCTTGCAGCAATAATCCTTTTCGGAGTATTCCTTTCAAATATTAAAGCCCCCCTTGCAATAAGGTGGATGCTGGGCATTGCTCTCGGTTTTGTCCTTCAGCGTTCCAGGTTTTGCTTTACTGCTGCCACCCGGGATCCTTTCCTAACAGGAAGCACATCCCTTTTGAGAGCCGTATTAATCGCAATTATGATTGCTACAGTTGGATTTGCAGCTATTCAATACAATGCATTTTCAGCTGGAAAACCAGTACCCGGAAATATAAGCCCCGTAGGTATCCACACTATCATAGGCGGTATAATATTCGGTATTGGTGCGGTAATAGCGGGCGGCTGCGCATCAGGAACACTGATGAGGGTTGGAGAAGCTTATATAATGAATATGATTGCACTTGTATTCTTTATCGCAGGGTCTGCTTTAGGGGCTTATCATTTTGGATGGTGGAAAGCCAATGTGATAAAAAACGCTCCATCCATTTTCCTGCCCAATGTATTGGGATGGCCTCTGGCTTTCTTCGGTCAAATGTTACTTTTATTTGCACTGTACTGGCTGGCACTCTGGTGGGACTATAGAAAAGCCGAATAATCAATCTAATACCATTAAAGAAAGGAGTTATCTTATATGGCTGAAGTACACTTAGATTGTCTCGGTGAAGCTTGTCCAGTTCCTTTAATAAAAACCCAAAATAAGTTAAACCAGTTAAATATAGGAGATATATTAATTGTTGAAATTGACCACAGCTGTGCCATGAAAAACGTACCTGAATGGGCAAGAAAAGAAGGCTATCCAGTAGAAATAGAAGAAATTGAGGAAGGACACTGGTACATTTACATTGAAAAAAATAAGTAAGGGGGGTTAATGTGAGTAAATATAAGGAAGAAGCTGAAAAGCTTAAAAAGGCCCTCTTGAAAGACGCTTTTCCATACTGGCTCGGTGCTATTTTCCTCGGTTTACTCAATATTGTAATTTTCATCCTTACCGGCCATGGATGGGGTGTAACTACACCCTTTGTACACTGGGGCGCATGGGTAGCAAAAATTTTCGGAGCTCATCCCGAAACCTGGGCATTCTATCAAAACGAGGCCAATGCAAAAGCATTAGCCGGTGGCTTTTTAAATGACGGGGGTTCCATTCAAAACCTGGGAATAATTTTCGGAGCTCTTCTTGCCGTACTGCTGGCATCCCAGTTCAGAATTAAAAAAATCAAAAGTGGAAAGCAGGTTGTAGCAGCTATTTTAGGCGGCTTGATGATGGGTTACGGGGCAAGGCTTTCCTACGGCTGAAATATCGGTGCACTTTTTAGCGGCACGGCTTCGATGTCGCTTCACGGCTGGCTCTTTTTCCTTTCTATGTTTATCGGTGCGTACTTTGGTTCCAAGCTTTTAGTAAAATACTTTTTAACTTAATATTTCGGCGGGGAATTACCCCCGCCGAAATGCGTAATAGAGAAAAATGAAAATTTTAACGAGGAGGAAAATATATGCCAAAAAATATTGAAAACTACGATGTTGTGGTCATTGGTGGTGGTCCAGCCGGTATGACCGCTGCCATATACTGCGGAAGGGCAAGATTAAATACCATCCTTCTTGAAAAGTCCTTAATGGGCGGTCTTGCAACTTACACGAATGAAATAGAAAATTATCCCGGTTTCCCCGAAGGAAATTCCGGTACTGGTCTCATGAAACTTTTTGAACAGCAGGTTAAAAAATTCGGTGTAAAAATAAAATACGCAGATGTCACCGGAGTAGAGCTGGAAGGGGAAACAAAGGTGGTTAAAACCTTCAGAACCGACTACCACGCTAAAGTTGTAATTGTAGCAACCGGCGGCAAACCACGTTTAACAGGCGCAAAAAATGAAGAAAAATTTCTTTTCGGCAAGGGTATATCCTTTTGTTCCACCTGTGATGCCGCTTACTATACCGGAAAAGACGTATTGGTAGTAGGCAGCGGCGATGCAGCAATCGAAGAATCCATATTTTTAAGCAAATTCGCCAATAAAATTTATATTTCCGTTATCCATGACGTTGGAATAATGGATGCAAATAAGGTTGCTCAGGAACAGGCATTAAAGAATGAAAAACTTCATTTTATTTGGAATACTATAGTGGATGAATTTGTCGGCGGTGAAACCCTTGAGACCGTTGTTTTAAGAAATGTGAAAACGGGAGAAAAAATACCGGTGAAGGTAGACGGATGCTTCCTTTTCATCGGTTATTTACCAAATACAGACATTTTTAAAGGAATATTAAACATGACCGAAAGAGGCTATATTATAACCAACGAAAACATGGAAACAAATATCCCGGGTGTTTTCGCCTGCGGCGATGTAAGAGAAAAAACCTTAAGGCAGGTGGCTACTTCCGTGGGGGACGGTGCCATCGCCGGCTTCATGGCCGAACGGTATATTGCTGAAACGGAAATGTTCGAAAAAGAATTCAAAGGAGTAAAAGGTTCCCAGATTGTTTTATGCTACGACCCTACCGATGCCCTTTCCAGAGAAAAAATGACTCTGGTAGAAGAATATTGTAAAAAACACCCCGAAATAAAATTCAACAAAATAGATGTATATAAAGGAAAAAGCATGGCTCAAAGGCTGGGAATTAAAGGAGAGCCCAGTCTTGTCCTAATGTTTGATGGGGAAATAAAGGAGATAATTCCAATCCAAGATATTTCTGCAGCTGCCATTGATGACAAATTGTCGCTTTTTTAAAATTACCGCTTTAACCCGAACCCGGGAAATCATCCCGGGCTTTTATTTTTATTATCTTTTTTCATCCTGTAAATAAAAATATTCCATAGAAGATGAAGAAAGCTTGATATTAAAAATCCTGCAAAAACAGGATATCCTGATTTCACCGCATAATATACGATCATTCCAAAAAGCATATGACTTAAAACTGCAAAATAAGCTGCAGTCCTGTTCATCTTCCCCTTTTCATCCTTCAGGAAATCAAAGATTCCTTCTATTACTCCGAATCCGAAATGGGAAAACAAAATATTCCCACGAAACAAAACCGCCGTATATGTTTTAATAAACTCTTCCAAAAACGGCGCTTCGTAAACCACTGCTTTATCCTTATGCAGTTTGTAAAGAAAACTATTAAAAAAAAGGCAAAATATTGCAGCGAAAATACCTGCAATAAATCCGGTTATCACACCGATTATTTCTCCTCCTAAAATTATTTTCTCTTTTAAATTTCTCCTTTTTTGTGTATAATATAATCGAACATTTGTTTGGATGGAGGAGATTTTTATATGGGCTTTTGCCACCTTCACCTTCATACGGAGTACAGCCTCTTGGATGGCCTTTGCCGCCTGAGGGATTTAATAAAAAAAGCAAAGGACCTGTCCTTTGACTCCCTTGCCCTTACGGATCACGGAGGGCTATACGGAATGGTCCCTTTTTACAAAACCTGCATGGAAAACGGAATAAAACCGTTGATAGGCTGCGAAATTTACGTTGTGGACAATATGAAAAAGAAGGAGGGAAAGGAATCTCCAAATCATTTAGTCCTGCTGGCAGAAAACGAGGAAGGTTTAAAAAACCTCTACAAGATAATATCCCTTTCGCATTTGGAAGGTTTTTACTTTAAGCCCCGGACGGATAAAACCTTATTAAGCAGGTATTCAAAAGGGCTTATAGCCTTAAGCGGCTGCGTAAAGGGAAAACTACCGGAATTGATCCTCAAAGGCGATATCGATGGTGCAAAAAACGAAGCGAAAAATTACATAGACATTTTCGGAAAAGATAACTTTTTTTTGGAGCTTCAATACCACGGTCTCCCCCTAGAGAAAAAAGTCAATTTCTGGCTTTTGAATATGTCCAAAGAGCTAAAACTGGATATCGTAGCTACCAATGATGTGCATTTTATTGAAAAAACCGACTACACCCTTCACAGGGTGCTTATGGCGGTTCAGACTTTGTCTACAGTGGAAGAGTCCCCCCGCTATACCACTCCGGAACACTACCTTAAATCCGAAGAGGAGATGAAAAAGCTTTTTTTAGAGGTGCCCCAGGCTTTGCTGAATACCGAATGTGTTGCAAAAAGATGTGATGTAAAACTTGCCCTCAATACTCCAAAACTGCCAAAAACTAAGGTGCCGGAAGGCTTTTCCGAAGAAGAATACCTTAAAAAGATGGCCTACGAAGGGGCGTTTATACGTTATGGATATCCTCTCCCGGATAAAATAGAAGAGAGACTTTTATACGAGCTTTCAGTGATATCAAAGACGGGCTTTACGGGCTATTTTCTTGTAGTAAAAGAAATTATAGATTTTGCAAGGCAAAGCGGAATAATGGTGGGGCCCGGCAGAGGTTCGGCGGCCGGAAGCCTCGTAGCTTACTGTCTCTTTATTACCGACGTAGACCCGGTAAAATACCACCTGATATTCGAAAGGTTCTTAAACCCCGAGAGGATAAGCCCTCCCGATATAGACGTAGACCTTTGCCATACGGGCAGGAGAAAGGTTTTGGATTTTATAAGGGAAAGATTCGGGAAAGAAAATATAGCCCATGCGGGAGCCTTTTCCACCCTGCAGGCCAGGGCGGTGCTCAGGGATACGGGAAGGGCAATAGGACTTCCCTACGAAACCGTTGATCGCTTGACTTCTTTTATACCTTATTCCGCCGTAGACCTGGGAAAACTCATCGTTCAAAGCCCTGGTTTTAAAAATGAAGTCCTTTCATCGGAAAAAACAAAGAAAGCCTTTTATATCGCTAAAAAACTGCAGGGGCTCCCCCGCCACATGACCCAGCATTCAGCAGGCGTGGTGATAGCGGATAAACCGCTAACCGAATACGTCCCCTTAGAAAGGGCCTCGGGGGAAGAAATCATAACCCAGGCGGATATGTACGCATTAGAAGATCTGGGCCTGGTGAAAATAGACCTTCTGGGTTTGAGATTTTTAAGCGTGATAGACAGCACCTTAAAATTTATCGAAAAGACAAAAGGGATAAGACTTTCGTTAAAGGATATACCTCTAAACGATTCAAAAACCTTTGAGGCTATAAAAGCGGGAAATACCACCTGTACCTTTCAATTGGAATCCAGCGGCATGAGGTCTCTTTTAAGAAAGGTTGGCCCCGAAAGCATCGAGGAAATCTCCCATGTTCTCGCCCTCTACAGGCCCGGTCCCATTACCAGCGGAATGACCGAAGAATACGTGAAAAGAAAAAAGGGGAAAAGCCCCGTATCCTTCCCCCACCCCCTTTTAGAGGAGGTGCTTTCTTCCACCTACGGGGTTTTCATATACCAGGAACAGCTCATGCAGGCGGCAAACATCATTGCCGATTACAGTCTCGGCGAAGCAGACCTTTTAAGGAGAGCTATTGCCAAAAAGGATAAGGAAAAGATTGAAAAGGAAAAACCGAAATTTTTAGAAAGAGCGAAAAAAAAAGGTATTGAAGAAAAAACCGCCCTGGAAATATTCAGTACCTTAGAAGCTTTCGGAGACTACGGTTTCAATAAATCTCACAGCATTTCCTATGCGCTTTTGGCTTATTACACGGTTTACCTGAAAGTTCACCACCCGGTGGAGTACTTTTCTTCCCTCCTCACCCTTTATATGGATACGCCGTCGAGGCTTCAAAGATATCTCTGCGAAGCCAGAAACTCGGGGATACAAATTCTATTGCCCGATATAAACAAAAGCGGTATAGGGTTTACTCCGGAAATTGAAGAAGGTAAAATTTTTATTCGAACCGGACTTGGCTTAATCAAAAACCTTGGACCTCAAGGAATCAAGGAAATATATTCTTTAAGAGAAGAAGAACCTTTTTCAGGATTTTTCAATTTTGTAAAAAGGGTAAATAAAAAAATAATAAATTCCAGATCCCTTGAATCCCTTATACTCGCCGGCTGCTTTGATTCCTTCGGGATTAAAAAGCCCGTTTTGCTTCTGGCTTTAAAAAAGGTCCTAAAGGAAACCAGAGCTATTGACGGCAATCAGCTTTCTATTGGCGAAAGCAGTCCCTCTTTTGAGCCCCTGATAGACGACGTAATGTTATCGGATTTTTCTCCCTTTGAAAGACTCTCCCACGAGCTTTTGTCCTTAGGGCATTACATCACAAGACATCCCATGGAATTTTTTGAAGAAGCCGCAGGGAATATAAGAACCCATACCCTGTCTCAAGTAGGTGAAATGCAGAAGAAAACAAAGGTATGCGTAACCGGCATAATAACGGATATGCGGCGGGCACGAACAAGAAAGGGAGAAAGGATGCTTTTTGCAAGCATAGAAGACCTTACGGGAAGTCTGGAACTGGTTGTCTTCCCCGAAGTTATAAAAAAATGCGAGCTTTTCCTTGAATACTCCCGCCCGCTGGTGATATGGGGAACTAACGATATAAACGACGACGGCACCCCTACTATTGTTGCGGAAAAAATCCTGCCTCTAAAAGAGGTGTGCTACCTTTCAAGAAATTCCACGGCGTAAATTTTTAAAACCACAATGAACACAAGCGGCGGCGCTAATGTAATGGGTTCACCCCGAGAATCAAAGATGCTTCCCCAGTAGTTGACCCAAAGCTCATAGATTTTGATAAAGAAAAATACTACAATGTTTCCGAAATAATTTCTCCCGATACGGTAAAACTTGACAGCGGGTTAAAGGTAAAGTTTTTTTTTCACCGTTTTAAGGAAAAATTCTTATTATTAGAAGGAAGTGATACCTAATGGCAAAAGAATGGCTTTACTTACTAAAAACCACAATCCTATTTGTATTCGTTCCCAATTGGTTGTTTTCAATTCCCCATATTTTTGAAGTTTTGGTAAATTTCTGGTAATTCACGAGGATTCCTTCGCAGGTAAATCCTGCCCTGATTCCAAGGTGTATCACGTATTCATCAAGGGGGACTTTACCCTTTTTTACTTCTCCAACCTCAAAAGCTACATATCCGCCGCTTTTGGTAACCCGGTAAAGTTCGAAAAATACCTCCTGCATCACATTGCACCATTCTTTAACGGTTTTCACCATAGTAATTTTCTTTGCAATCTCCTCCGAATCTATCCCGTTAAACCAGCAGCGCAGCCAGTTATCCTGATGATACTGCACCACATCCAAAAAGGGCGGAGAGGTGACGGTGAGGCTCACAGTGCTGTCGGGTATTTCTTTTGTATCTCTTGCATCCTTTGATAGAAAAAGTCCCGTTTGCCCTGCTAAAAGTAAGTTCTTTTTTTGTTCCGGGGTAATCTTTCTCAAAAGGCTCCCGGTCTTTTTTAGAATTATACTTTTAGTATTTTTATAAAGAGGTGTCTGATTCAGCCTCTCATTTATTTTTCTTTGCCTTTCGGGAGAAATCGCCTGGTTGGGAGGCAGGGTATAGACCGAAAAAAATCCGGAAGAATGGCCCGAAAGCCTGTTGGTAGCCACCATCCTGATCCACAAATCTATAGGATCCTCTTCTCCCTTTTGTCTTTGACCGTTTAAATACTCTTTCAGTGACAATATTTCTTTTAATGTTTCGGGATGATAAAACATAGAAAGGTCTATATCGCAAAAGATATGTTTTTTTACAGGAATGTGCTCAAGCCTTTCCTTTACATTTTCATAATCAGGTATAAAAAAGCGGGGTTTACATAAGATTTCGCTCAACGGATTTACATCGTTGGAAATAATCCTTCTTCCGTTAAGTCCTGCTTCGATAACGGTTGTCCCTCTCCCTGAGAAGGGATCATATACCACATCTCCTCTTTTTGTCAAAAGATTAATAAAAAAATGGGGAAGTTCCGGTTTAAAACATGCCCTGTAAGATATTTCGTGTATAGAAGAGCTCTGTCGCTGCTTTGAAGTCCAAAACTCACCGTAAATTCTCGGTATCTTCTGTCCGCTGTACTCAAAAAATTCCACATTATAATCTGCATTTTCAAGAAAACTAATTGCCTCTTCTTTCTTTTTTAATTTCAATAATTGTAAAATCCTCATATAAATCCCCCGAAAAATTTTTCCCGCGCATATTGACACAGCAAAAGATAGGCTATATAATATAGGATAATATTTTACAATTTACTATTTCAATATTATGACAATTTAATGTGTTGAAAATTTATTTTTTCAAGCCTCTTAATAATATACCATAAACAGGCGATGAGGGAAAGAGTAACCGCAAACGCTTCAAAGAGAGCCGGTGGACGGTGCGAACCGGTAAGTTTTTGCGGTGAAGTACATTCCCGATGCCGCAGGCTGAAAGGTCTTCGAGTAGGCTGAGCCGTTTGCCCCGCGTTAGGGGGAAGAGTGGGTTTATCAGGGATTTTTCCGTGATAAATCAATCAGGGTGGTACCGCGAGTAAAAAACTCGCCCCTTTACGGGGCGGGTTTTTTTTTTATCAAAAAATAATAAGGAGGGAGTTTAAAGTGAAGTTTTTTATTCTTTTTCTTTACATTTTATCCCAGATTGCTGTCGGGATAATAGGTATGAAAAAAACCAAAAATCTCAACGACTTTTTACTTGCAGGGAGAAATATGGGGCCCTGGATGTCAGCTTTCGCCTACGGTACGGCATATTTTTCTGCAGTGATTTTTATCGGTTATGCGGGGAAAATCGGATGGGGGTTTGGGCTTTCCGGGCTTTGGATTGCTATTGGAAATAGTTTGATCGGCGGATACTTAGCGTGGAGGGTTCTGGCAAAACCCACAAAAGAAATTACCCGGCGGTTAAACGCCCGCACGCTCCCGGAACTTCTTGCAGCAAGATATAATTCGCCTTTTTACAGAATATTTTCTGCTCTTGTTATTTTTATATTTCTGGTTCCTTACTCCGCTTCGGTTTACATGGGGCTGAGCTATCTTTTCGAAAGCGTATTTAACATCAATTATCAATTAGCACTTATAATAATGGCGGGATTGACAGCTTTTTATTTAATTCTAGGCGGTTATTTCGCCGTAAGCCTTTCGGATTTTATTCAGGGGATAATCATGTTTTCTGGAAGCTTAATAATGATTTATTCCATCACCTCCCACCCCAGCGTTGGCGGGATCTTGACAGGGATTAGAAAACTTTCTCAAATAAATCCCAAATTGGTTTCCCCTATAGGACCTCCTGGTTTTTGGCCGCTATTTTTCCTTGTGGTATTAACCAGCTTAGGTCCATGGGGATTACCTCAAATGGTCCATAAATTCTATTCCATAAAAGATGAAAAAGCCATTAAACCTGCAACGGTAATTACAACGGTTTTCTCGCTGGTAATAAGCTTTACGGCCTACTTTATCGGTTCCATGACAAGGTTATTTTTCAATTCCATCCCCTTAGAAGGAGGAAAACCCAACCCGGATTTAATGGTCCCAAAAATTATACAAATGGCGATGCCGGAAGCCATAGCCGCAATCATCCTGGCTCTTGTCATATCCGCTTCCATGTCCACCCTTTCCTCGCTGGTATTGATTTCGAGCTCTGCCGTTAGCGTGGATTTAATCGAAGGGCTGGGTATAAAAATCTCAGGAAAATCTAAGGTAACCTTAATGAGATTATTCTGTTTAATCTTTATCGGACTTTCCCTGATAATAGCCATTTTAAAACCTTCTATCATAATAACCCTTATGGCTATTTCCTGGGGAACCGTTGCTGGAACTTTTCTTGCTCCGTATGTTTTCGGGCTTTTCAGGAAAGACACCACAAAGCTGGGCGCATGGGCAGGCTCTATTACGGGCCTTTCTATATCCCTGGGGTTATCGATAATATATAAATTCGATTCGGGAAAGATTCCTATGTTCGGAAGCCTGGCCATGCTTTTACCGTTAATTGTGGTCCCTGTGGTCAGCAAGTTAGATAATCTTTTTATAACAAAGCGAGAATCCCTGGTTTTTCATGATATCATGGGCTCACAGAGGGTTGAAGAGGATTTTTAATTAAACCGCAGCCCCCATGAACTGGCTCTTATAAAGATCTGCGTAAAAACCGCACTTTTCCAAAAGTTCCCTGTGAGTCCCTTTCTCCACAATTTTCCCTTTATTCACCACCAGGATAATGTCCGCATCCCTGATGGTAGATAATCTGTGGGCTATCACGAAACTTGTTCTTCCTTTCATTAAACTTTTCATGGCTTTTTGAATATATATTTCCGTTAGAGTATCCACATTGCTCGTAGCTTCATCGAGTATCAGTATATCGGGGTTTGCGATTACCGCCCGGGCAATTGTAATTAGCTGTTTTTGTCCCTGAGAAAGGTTTGAGGCTTCTTCATTAATCACCGTGTCATATCCCTGAGGCAGAGTTTTAATAAAATGGTGGGCATGAGCCGCTTTTGCCGCTGCTATTATCTCTTCATCGGTTGCTCCTTCTTTTCCATAAGCAATATTTTCCTTTATTGTTCCATTAAATAACCAGGTATCCTGAAGAACCATACCGAAAATTTTTCGCAGGTTTTCGCGGCTTATGTCCCTTATATCCACGCCATCAACGGTTATCCTTCCGCCCTGTATCTCGTAAAAACGCATTAAAAGATTTACCAGGGTGGTTTTTCCGGCACCCGTGGGACCCACGATCGCCACGGTTTGACCGGATTTCACATCTATATTCAAATCCTCTATGAGCGGAGTATCTTGCCTGTAGCTAAACCATACATTTTCAAACTTTACATCCCCATTTACCTCTTTTAGCACAATCTTTTCCTCATCAGGGACCTCTTCCTCTTCGTCCAAAATTTCAAATACCCTTTCCGCAGAGGCAATGGTGGACTGAATAATATTTACCACGTTAGCCGTCTGGGTTATGGGTTGATTGAACTGCCGGGAGTACTGCAGGAATGCCTGAACATCGCCTATGGTAATACTTTTTCTTGTAACAAATATCCCGCCGAGGATACAAACGGCTATATACCCCAAGTTGCTGATAAAGTTCATGATAGGCATAATGATTCCCGACATAAATTGAGCCTTCCAGGAAGCACCGTATAGATTTTCATTTATTTCATCAAAAACCTTTATCATATCCTTTTCCCGGTTAAATGCTTTAACCACATTGAATCCACCGTAAGTTTCTTCTATATGCCCGTTTAACTCCCCCAGAACTCTTTGCTGTTTGGAAAATAGTTTCTGGGAGCGAGAAGCCACCGACAATGTGGCTACTACGCTCAAAGGAAGGGTAACGGCA
This sequence comes from Thermovenabulum sp., assembly GCF_049723235.1. Lineage (NCBI taxonomy): Bacteria > Bacillati > Bacillota > Clostridia > Thermosediminibacterales > Thermosediminibacteraceae > Thermovenabulum > Thermovenabulum sp. The sequence goes on from NZ_JBNARB010000014.1 coordinate 51,534, forward strand.
GTTATAAGAGTCATAAGAGGGCTAATGGTGAGCATCATTATTACAATCCCTATTATCGTCACAAAGGAAGATAACAGCTGGATTATGTTTTGCTGAAGAGTAGCGCTGATATTATCAATATCGTTAGTCACCCGGCTCAATATTTCCCCGTGATTGCGGGAGTCAAAATATTTCAGCGGCAGTTTCGATAACTTATTAAAAACATCCCTCCTCATATTTTCCACGGTTCTTTGGGAAACACCGACCATAATGTACTGCTGCAGGTAGGAAAAAAGTGAGCTAAAAGAGTAAATAGCCGCCAATAATATCAATATTTTTAAGATATATGCAAAATCAATTTTAGCCCCGGGGATATGCATCATCTTTGCAATAAGACCTTCAAAAAGCTTGGTCGTGGCCTTTCCCATGATTTTGGGAGCAATTATATTAAAAAGCGTGCTTAATATCGTCATTAAAAAAACTATATAAAACTGCACAGCAAAGGGCTGCAAATATCCCGTCAATCTTATAAGCGTTCCCTTTAAATCCTTAGGTTTTTCAGCAGGCCTTGCCATCGGCGGGCCACCGGCAAATCCCCTTCCTCCCATCCTTCTCGGGGAAAAACCGGGTCCTCCGTGTCCTATGCTCATGCCAACTCCTCCTCCGAAACTTGTGATAAAACGATGTCTTTGTACACATCGCAGGTTTTAAAAAGTTCTTTATGCGTACCGATCCCGGCTATTTTGCCTTCGTGAATCACTATAATTTGATCCGCATCCATTATGGTGGCTACCCTTTGAGCCACAATAATAATGGTAGCATCTTTTATTTCTTTCTTAATTGCCGTGCGAACCTTTAAATCCGTTTTAAAATCCAGAGCGGAAAAACAATCATCGAAAAGGTATATTCTTGCCTTTTTTGCCAGTGCCCTGGCTATAGAGAGCCTTTGTTTCTGTCCTCCGGAAAGATTTACTCCTCCCTGGGATATTTCCGAATCAAAACCTCGACCCATATTCTGTATAAATTCCGTAGCGCAGGAAATATCCGCCGCCTTTTTTATAATTTCATCGGTAGCATTTTTATTCCCAAAGCTTATGTTTTCTTTCACTGTCCCCGAAAACAAAAGCGCTTTCTGGGGCACATACCCCACAAGGCTTCTCAATTCCTCCTGACATAGATTTCTTATATCCACCCCATCCACCAGTATGCTTCCCCGGCTGACATCGTAAAACCTCATTATAAGGTTTAAAAGGGTGGTTTTCCCTGCACCGGTGCTTCCTATTATCGCCGTAACCTTGCCCGGTTCGGCTTTAAAAGATATATCCTGCAGAGCCGGTTCTTTAGCACCGGGATAATAAAAAGTGACATTTTTAAATTCCACCGTTCCTTTTGCATTTTCCAATCTCACCGGATTTTCCGGGTCTTTTATTTCAGGCATAACCTCCAGCACTTCATTTATCCTTAAAGCAGAGGCGGAAGCCCTGGGAAGCATTACAAAAATCATGGAAAGCATTATTACCGAAAACATTATCTGCATCACGTACTGGATAAAGGCCATTAAATCTCCTACCTGCATTCTCCCCGCATCAATCCGTAATCCTCCAAACCATATAATTGCAATAAGCGAAAAATTTGATAAAAGCATCATCAACGGCATAAGCCCAGAAATCATTCTATTTACAACTATCGAAGCTTCCGTTAAATCCCTGTTTGCCTCTTTAAACCTCTTTTTCTCATAATTAATTTTATTAAAAGCCCTTATAACCCTGATCCCCGTCAAGTTTTCCCGAAGGACCAGGTTCACCCGGTCTATTTTCCTTTGAATCTCCTTAAAAAGCGGGGTGGCTCTGTGGAAGAATATATAAACCAGCAACAAGATAAAAGGTACGGAAATTAACACAATTAAAGAAAGTTTTGCATCCTTTAATACTGCCATGAAAATACCGCCGATGCCTATTAAAGGAGCCCTTGCCATCATTCGCATACCCATTAACACTGCTATTTGTAATTGGTTTACATCATTGGTGGTACGGGTAATTAAAGAAGCCGTTCCAAACCTGTCAAATTCATGAAGGGAAAAATTTTCTACGCGGGAAAATATTTCTTTTCTCAAAATTTTTCCAAACCCCATAGCGGCATGGGAAGATAAGAAACTTGCCAATATGGAGGCAATTGCCCCTCCAAAGGCAACAACCATCATAATTTTACCTCTTTGAAAGATATAGCTTACATCCCCTTTGACAACCCCCTGATCTACAATGTCCGCCATTAAATTAGGCAGGTACAATTCCGAAAGGGCTGAAAGAAATACCAGGCTTAATGAAAAAAACACCTGCCATCTATAAGGCTTTAAAAATTTAAATAGTCTACCCATTTTTTCACCTCCATTTTGTAAGTCGCATCTACTTTTTAAAAGAGCTTTCCAGGTTGCCGGCTATTTTTCTCAGCAAAACATTTAAATTTTCCCTTTCTTCCGGGGTAAAATCCTTAAAGCATTCGCTTTCAATACACTTTAATATATCCTTTAATTTTTCGCAGGTTTTTCTCCCCTTTTCCGTTAAATATACTCTCTGCACCCTTTGATCCTGCTCATCCTGTCTTTTTTCTATAAGCCCTGCCTTTTCAATCCTTTTAAGCATAATGGTTAGGGTAGCGGGCTTTACTTTAATCTTTTTTGCCAGTTCCGCTTGACTTTGCCCGTCTTTTTTATGAAGAGAAATTAAAAGAGGAGGCTGGCCGGGATAAATATCTAAACTTTCCAGCAGGTGGTGGATTTTCAAATAGTGAAGCTTTATAACCCTGATAAACAATCCGTAAAGAGAATTTTCGTCAAAACATTCCATAAAATCTCCCCTTGTTTTAAAATTTATTAGACGTCTAACTAATACAATATTATAACCTTTATAAAAAAGAAATTAAACTGTTTTAAAATATTTTTTCTAATTAAGAAAGCCGGTAAAAAGAAACCTTTAAAGCCTCTTTTTACCGGCATGAGATTAAATATTAAACCCGCTCAAATTTTCCAAACGGTCTTTTGCTTTATTTTTAATAATATCTTCACTTACAATATACCTTTCGTGATGTCCTCTTGCAACCTCGCTTAGCTCATCGTATACAACAAATTCAAAAAGGAGCCTGTTTTTATCAACTTCTTTTAATGTAACTTCTACGGTTACCGTTATACCCACAGGTACCGGCTCTAAATGAATAACGTTTATGCCTTTACCTATGGAAACCAAACCTTCCGGAAGGAGAGGGTCAATCATTTTCGACGCTGCTTGAATCACCAGCTTTACGGTCGAGGGCGTATCCAATAGGCTTTTTAAAACTCCCATACCGTAATCAAAAGCCGCCTCTTTTTCAGTTATCTTTTTTTGTAAAGTGGCGCTCATTCCTATTTTAAATTCAGGGATTTTCATAAATATCCCCCTTTTGAATATTTTCTTAATATTATATTACATTTTAATATTTTTTTCTACTTTTAAACATATTCCCTGTCCACCACTATAACCGGGTTATACCCTGGATATCTTTCTTTAATTTTATTGGTGATTTCCTTTTTTAATTCCCTTTCCTCCTCATTTTTTACATCATGGGATACCACGATATCAAAAATAATATTTTTCTTTCCTCCCTTCCCTACCACCCTTAAGTCGTGAAAGGACAAAATTTCCGGGAAATCTTTTAAAATATCCTCCAATTCAACCCTGGTTTTGTTGAGCTCCTCATCGTCAAAATTTACCGGGTCCATGTGAACCACCGCAAATACTCCAAGTTCTTCCATTAACTCCCTTTCCAGCTCATCAATGATTTCATGGGCTTCATCAATGGGCATGTTTTCCGGCACTTCGGCATGAAAGGTAACTATGCACCTTCCCGGGCCGTAATTATGCACCATCATATCGTGAATACCGGTAATTCCTTCTTTCGAAAGGGCGATATTTTCAATTTCCTCAGTCAAGCCTTTTTCCGGCTTTGTTCCTATCAAAACATCCACCGACTCTTTTATAAGGTTATACCCAGAATACATAATAAAAAGTGAAACAAATATTCCTATAAACCCATCTATGGACAAATTAGTATAATTTGACATCAAAAAAGAGATAGATACCGCAAAAGTGGAAATTACATCCCCAAAACTGTCAAAAGCACTGGCATTCAAAGCCCCGGAGTCTATCTTTTTTGCAAGATTCGCATTAAAGCGCCCCAGCCAGAATTTTACCCCCGCAGATAGTACAAGAATAATAAAAGAGATAATATTAAACTCTACCCTTATGGGATTTAATATCCTCCCCAAGGAATCCCTGAAAAGCTCAATGCCAATTAATATTACGGATAAAGATATTAAAAAGCTCGTAATATATTCAACCCTTCCGTATCCGTAAGGATGATCCCTGTCCGGCGGTCTTGAAGCCAATTTAAAACCTATAATAGTAACTACCGATGAACCGATATCTCCCAGGTTATTGAAGGCATCCGCCGATATTGCTACGCTTTTTGTAAATTGACCTATCAAAAATTTTATTATAAACAAAAGTATATTGACTCCTATTCCTATGTATCCGCTCATTAATCCGTAATAAACCCTTCTTTTTTCCCTTTCAAAATGCTGTTTTTTAGCAGAATCTATTGTTTCCACTGTACCGATTCTCCTCCTTTAAAAATTAATTACTACCGCATATTATATCAAAAATTCAGTCTTTCTTCATTTTATATACATAAATACGCCTTTCATCCGGATCCTTAAAAGCCTTCAGGTATTTGAATAAGGACACATTTTTTCTGTTTCGCGTATGCTGGGCCATAAATAAATCATTTCTTTTAATATCGGGATTATAACCCTTATAATGAATCACCTGAGTATGATACGGTATATCGTAATTTTTAGGGTCGCCGTACTGTATTACATCCCCTTCAATTAAAAAAGAATACAAACCATCAAAATTTTCCAGAGCCTCCTTTACCTTCATCTCCGAATAATTATATGCCCTGTTTCTTCCTATTCCGTTTTCATTTCCCCAGTGCCGCCTGAAATACCTGGCAACCCTCCAGGTCAATGAGATTTTTGTAAGATTATTAACGCTATTTGTATAGCAAAACCAGGAGTTGAAGCTCTCCCATGACCCTCCGAAAAAAGCCATTCCTCCTTCGTGCAGAACCTGGGATATAAAATTAGCGCAATCGGCTCCTGCAAAAAAGGGGTATTTAAAAGTATTTGGATTTTCCGCATGGTCTTCTGCGTATTTTGCGGCCAGAGCCCTGTTATAGCCAGGATTTACATCCAGGGGTTGAAATCCCTGCAGATTTTCAATACCCAGAAATTCAAAAGCTCTTTTTCTTAAATTTTCATCCTCCAGAAAGCCAAGAAAATTATCTATATACCATTTTATTTTTTCAAATGGTATTTCTAATATATTCCAGTTTTTCATAAGGTAATCAATTTTTTTGTCATATCTTTTTAAATACCTGCTTTCTATCCTGCCGATAAGATTCATTTCTATTTCCGTTATAATCGAATCCGCCAAATTTTTTAATATTAAAGCCTTATTTTCGGCCATATTGTGAATCCTTTTTAACTCGCTATCATCCGGTATAATCATGCATTTCCCCCCTTTTTCTATGTTTATTTGAAAAAAGGGGGAAAATTGCATAAAAAAACGAGCTACCTGATTTGGATAGCCCGTTTATCTTAAGTTTTTGATTTTAATGTTGTTTTACCTTCAAAACCTCGTCCTTTCCAAAAGCAAAGTGCCCTGATTCATATCCTTTCCCTTCAATGTTTATGATTACTCCTACTACCCCAAAATTATTTCCGTAAGTGTTTACAATGCTATCTAAAATCAATGCTTCGTAAGAAGATCCCGCATTCATCCCGCTGATTAAATCCCTGGAAAAATTCAGCCTTAGCACCGTATCTTTTCTTTCAAGATCTAAAAGCCTGACATCTTTGCTCAATACCCTGTATTTCTCCTGTTTTAAAATATTTGTAATTTTATCCGCCAGGCTTTCTCCCGTCTTAAAAGATTCAGTTACCTGGTCTTTCAATAATTTATCTATATTTGAAGAGGGATAAAATATAACCAGATCTTTTTTGGGCAGGTTGTTATCCTTTTCCGCATCCCCAAACTTTGAAAGATTATCTTCTACCACCGTTTCTCCCGCAATAAATTTTTGTTTGACCAGTCCTACACCTTTTGCAAAATACCTTTCTAATGTTGAATCCTTTGATTTGCCTACAACTTTAATGCATGTATACTCTCCTGCAGGGACCTTAATCTTTTCATCTAAACTTTCAATCGTCCATGTGGTTTCTCCGTCCTGCCAGCTCGTACCTACTTTTAACGGTGCTTTTAAATAGAATTTTTCCTGATTAGGTGTTTCATTTAAGTAATTTATCCTGTAATAACTTTCCTCCTTTGAAAAAATAAGTTTCACTCCATCTTCATTTACTTCAAAAACCATTGCCACAACCGTTCCTCCGTTATCCTTGGAAAGCTGAACCCTGTTTTTGTCGATGAATTCCGTATCCACTCTGCCTCCCGCATATTCATTTCCCACACCTTCATACATCCAGTATAAATTTGCTGCAATTGGGTAATAATCGCTGATTTTCAATTCCTCCACTGGAGGATTTTCTTTTGGAGGCTGGCTTTTTTTTGCACACCCTGAAAAACTCAAAGTAAAAATTAAGAGGAAAATAAACAAATAGCTTAACTTTCTCATATACACCCTTCTTCCTGATAAACTTTTTTCTTAAATCTATTTTAAATCTATTTTAGTATTTCCGCTATCATATTTCTTAAATCCACTGGTATGGAAACTATTTTATAGCTTTTACCCTCAATCTTAGTTTTACCGATATTAACCAAGCACTTTAACCACAGCTTGGCCAGCGGGCTTTTCGGAGGCTCTTCATCCCAGAAAAATCCTTCTCCTTCCATTGAGCAAAACTTCCTTGAAATGTTGCCTATTTTGCTCCATCCGCCTTTTTCCATTAAATATTTCAATATTTCCTTTTCTTCTCCGCTCAGTTCAAATATCGATTTTTTAAGATTTTCTTTTTTCAACAAATATTCAATTATTTCTTTTTCTCTTTCATTTCTCTTTTTTGTTTTATTTAATCCGTAAAAATTATAAGCCCCTTCAATCCAGTGAGCAGGTTTATTTTTCATTCCTCTTTTTAGTGTGGCATCTACAGGTAAAGGCTTTTCTTCAATTTCTTTTCTCATTTTTTCTTCTTCCATTAAATTATATTCTTTTAATTGAATCATAAATAGTAAAAGCGTTTTCACTCTTTCCAGTTCTGTTTTAATTTTAGTATTATCAGTCTTTTCTACAAAATCTCCCATTCTATCTATAAGCTCAATAACCTTATCGATTTCTCCAACTTTCATCAAAAAAGAAGCATAGTCATATAAAAACTCGGGATGCATATAGCCCAATTCTTCCAGAATTTTGTATAAAGAATGGGCCTTTAAAAACTCTTTTTTATCTCTATATATGTTTGCCAATTGTAAGACTATGGGAGGATAGATTCCTTTTTCTTTAATAGTTTTTTCTAAAAGATTTATTGCGTCCTCTATTTTGCTTTTTTCCAGCAAAGTATGAGATTCTAATAAAATTTTTTCCAGATCCTCATTTCGCTCATTTAAAATTGGCGTTTGCTTAATTTCTATATATGTTTCCTGCCCATTTATAATGACAGGTATCTTGTCTTTAGGACTATATACTCCTTTTTCTACAAGGGCACCTGCTGCAATGAATTTGCTTTTTTCCGGAAATCTATTGGACTGTAAAATCCTTTTTGCAAGTTCATCTCCCCATCTATCGGTAAAAAGTATTAGCTGTCTTAACATATTTTCACATATTTCATCACAAACATTTTTTTCTAATATTTCCAGTAAATAGGATAAATAATACATTCTTACAAATCCATTATCTATTATTTTCTTTAATCCATCTTTTTGATCATCTGATTTTTTGATTATTTGTTCCAAATCCTCTAAAGACAATATTTCGTATTCCAATTCAAAAGCAGGGATCGTTCCATCCTGAATTAATATTGCTATTTTAGCAATATCAGAAGCAAAAAAAATTTTCTTTGAAATTTTATCCCATAAATTAGCCGCCTGTTTATATTTTTTCATATTAAAACATGCAACACCAGCTAAATAGTAATTTTCCCAGCTTATATGGTAGCCCTGCCATTTATTAAAAAGTTCATATACCAAATAATGGTCTTTTAAAGCTGCGGCAGATTTCATTATCATTATTACATATTCTTTTAATGAATCGGGTAAAAAAACGTTAAACATTTTCCTTAGATTTTCAAATTCTTCTATAGCTTTTTTGAGAAAAAACCTTCCCTGAAGTTCATTACCCATAAATGAATAAATCTGAGAAGCTAAAGCAAAACTATATGCATTAGGCTTCATCTTTTCCTCATTGCTCGTAAACAATAACTGCAGATTATTTAGTGCTTCTTCTACATCCCCTAATAAAAACAACGTCAAAGCTATATTATTTCTCAATACCGCATTATCACTGATTTCTAAGGCTTTATAAAAGTATTCCTTTGCTTTTTTGTAGTCTCTTTTTTCTAAATAACCTTTTGCCCTTTCTACTAATTTTTCGTATTTCCCCATATTTTCCACGTCACACCATCCTATTTCCATTTATTATATTATATCTTTTTCCCGGAATTTAACACATCGCTTCCGCTGTATACGCCTAATTTGCTGGCATCCCTTTTAATGGCGCATTTCCAGCAAAGAGCAACGTATTTGTCCTTTGCCCCGATCACTACCTGCTCCTGTTCTTTTGATACCCTGTAGCTCACCGAAGCATTCTGCTTGCAGTCTTCGCATACGGCGTGAAGTTTGGTAATCTCATCCGCTACTGCTAAAAGAACTGGCATTATTCCAAAAGGCCTTCCCTTATAGTCCATGTCAAGCCCCGATACAATCACCCTCTTTTCGTAAATTCGAGATAAATCTATTATGGCCTGGATGGCATCTTCCGGTAAAAACTGCGCCTCATCAATCCCAACAACCTGCACATTTGCCGATGCTTTTAATATATCCAATCCATTCGTTACTTCCACCGCTTCGAAAGTATTACCATCATGAGATTTTGCCTCGCAAACACTTCTTTTATCTATTACAGGTTTTAGTAATACCACCGACTGTCCGGCAATCCTGCATCTTCTGAGCCTTCTTATAAGCTCCTCGGTTTTCCCCGAAAACATGCTTCCGCATATAACCTCTAACATCATATCCCTCCATAAAAACCCTTTGTCTTATTACAATTTCTACAAAAAACATAAAAATTCCTTTAAGCAAATAAAAATAAAAGCGCCTGAAAAGGCGTTTTTTTATAACTCCGGCTTCTTTCCAATTCCACCTCGCGATGGACACCCTTACCTTCAGCTAACGGTTGGTGTATTAATTCCCGAAATGAATTTTTACCATAATTTTTTAATCATAATAATCTACTACTATTGTATATTGTTCTGGTTTTAAAACACTTCTTATCCTTCTCATGCTAAATACCATTTCTGATACCGTTTCAAACATACTATTTAATATATTTTCAATCCCTTATAGGTAGGCTAAAAACCAATTAACAGCATTCAAAGACACGCAATCTTCAAAGTTTCAATCCCTTATAGGTAGGCTAAAAACTCTCTTATTCTCCTTCTTACCATCTTATCGCCACCTCCGTTTCAATCCCTTATAGGTAGGCTAAAAACCTTGTTTATTTACTTTATATCCTTTAAATTCTTCTTCGTTTCAATCCCTTATAGGTAGGCTAAAAACTATAGTGGAGGTGGCAAAATGAACATAAAACAGAAACGTTTCAATCCCTTATAGGTAGGCTAAAAACTAATTGCAACGGAATATGCATATTTTTCAAACCCGCTGTGTTTCAATCCCTTATAGGTAGGCTAAAAACTCAACAATAACCCAGTTAATGATGACATAAACCCTTAGTTTCAATCCCTTATAGGTAGGCTAAAAACCCACCTTCTGCCAGGCGGTGCCGGTATCCCTATAAAGTTTCAATCCCTTATAGGTAGGCTAAAAACTTTCTTCTATCATATCATTATTTCACCACCAATGTTAGTTTCAATCCCTTATAGGTAGGCTAAAAACAATACCGCTGGGCCTTTGAGTTAAGCTCCATGCACGTTTCAATCCCTTATAGGTAGGCTAAAAACTTATCCAAAATTCAGTAAGTCTTTCTGTGTCAATAGTTTCAATCCCTTATAGGTAGGCTAAAAACCAGAGGGGATTATACAAATGCCTCTTTAACGAAAAGTTTCAATCCCTTATAGGTAGGCTAAAAACGAGAATTATATATTATACCTGCTTCATCTACTACTAGGTTTCAATCCCTTATAGGTAGGCTAAAAACGCTAGTTGCTATGGGGGTATAACAATGGCGATGAATGGTTTCAATCCCTTATAGGTAGGCTAAAAACTCAATAGACCAAAATGGGCAAATATCATATTGGTCAGTTTCAATCCCTTATAGGTAGGCTAAAAACCAATGCAGTTTACCCCAGAAACAGCGGTCTTATCTTGTTTCAATCCCTTATAGGTAGGCTAAAAACTCTATTACTTCTTGTATAGATATGTTTTTTGTTTTAAGTTTCAATCCCTTATAGGTAGGCTAAAAACACGAAATAGACTGGGGATGATAGAATGATTACGATTGCGTTTCAATCCCTTATAGGTAGGCTAAAAACAGGATTTGGGTGTGTTGTCCCGCCACGCCCAAATCCGTTTCAATCCCTTATAGGTAGGCTAAAAACATGCGAAAATAAAAGCAATTATAGAGTTCCGGCGATAAAGTTTCAATCCCTTATAGGTAGGCTAAAAACCCAGCACACCAAGGACAATCATCTTGCTCGCACCAGGTTTCAATCCCTTATAGGTAGGCTAAAAACGTATTTCAGAAGTCAAATATAACTTACCGGAATCAACGTTTCAATCCCTTATAGGTAGGCTAAAAACAAAATAACGCACTCGAACGGGGGTAGGGGGTCACCCGGTTTCAATCCCTTATAGGTAGGCTAAAAACAAGGAGCTTGCACGACGGAGGTCGTGTAGGCAGTCTCCGTTTCAATCCCTTATAGGTAGGCTAAAAACGGGTTAAGAACGGTATATAAATGGCTGCGGCAGAAGTTTCAATCCCTTATAGGTAGGCTAAAAACTGGCCGTAGCCGAGGCAGCCACCGCATTCATGGCCGGTTTCAATCCCTTATAGGTAGGCTAAAAACGCGGAAGAATATTTTTATTATTGTGCGTGAGGATAGTTTCAATCCCTTATAGGTAGGCTAAAAACGCTTTGCTGTGGTAACTGCACCATCAGGATGGTCTAGTTTCAATCCCTTATAGGTAGGCTAAAAACTCTCCAATACCAAAAAATGTATTTCCCCGGGTTTTCGGTTTCAATCCCTTATAGGTAGGCTAAAAACCTCTTTGCCTCCCATATTTTTTCTTTGCCATTAAACTGTTTCAATCCCTTATAGGTAGGCTAAAAACCAAGCCTATAAGGCTTGCGGCAAAATATACAAAAGGAGGGAGTTTCAATCCCTTATAGGTAGGCTAAAAACCTATAAATCCCCAAGTTATTTTTATATCCATATAATCGTTTCAATCCCTTATAGGTAGGCTAAAAACTGTCGTCAAGGACGGAATAATTAGTCCAAAAAACTAGTTTCAATCCCTTATAGGTAGGCTAAAAACTGGACCTGCTTCACCGACGCCTATAATAGTAGGACTATGTTTCAATCCCTTATAGGTAGGCTAAAAACCATTTTGAATAAGTATGCAATGCAAAAGGCAAAAAAAGTTTCAATCCCTTATAGGTAGGCTAAAAACAATATTTCAGCCCTCACAATTCACCTCCCTGATGAAAGGGTTTCAATCCCTTATAGGTAGGCTAAAAACAAAAACCTCACTTTCTCCATAAAATCATTATCAAAAGTTTCAATCCCTTATAGGTAGGCTAAAAACCCCTCCTTACTTTAGCCTATAGTTATTTTCTATACCTTGTTTCAATCCCTTATAGGTAGGCTAAAAACATAGTTTAGGTAATAGATATTATAAAGTTATTAGAAGGTTTCAATCCCTTATAGGTAGGCTAAAAACAAGAGCCGGAAAAGCCCGTCCGGCTCAACCGGGCATTGTTTCAATCCCTTATAGGTAGGCTAAAAACGGCTGCTGCCCGTTGTGATCCTTGTCTTGGTGCTTGGCGTTTCAATCCCTTATAGGTAGGCTAAAAACATTTATAATGATGGATAGATGTTATTACGTCACGGAGTTTCAATCCCTTATAGGTAGGCTAAAAAC
>NZ_JBNARB010000015.1:0-61214 GCF_049723235.1 Thermovenabulum sp.
GTGGTGAGATGGTGAGTTTTTAAAAAAAAACCTAAAAATACTTGACGCGATCGCATAAATGACAAATATTGTATTGAAAAAAATTAAATGATATAATTTATACTAATGATTTTTAGCGTAAAAAAGAGGGCGAGGGTGAAAAATGAAGTTTACAAAAATGCACGGTCTTGGAAATGATTTTATTGTAATTGATGGTTTTAAAGAAGATATATCCATCATTGAAGAAAAAGCAAAAATTCTTTGTGATAGACATTTTGGTATTGGTGCAGATGGTATTTTAATTTTGTTGCCTTCCGATATTGCTGATTTAAAAATGAGGATAATTAATAGCGACGGCAGCGAAGCTACTATGTGCGGAAATGGGATCAGGTGCTTTGCCGTTTATGCCTATACGAGAAAAATAGTTAATAAAAAGAAAATGGAAATTGAAACCTTAGCAGGAATTATAAAACCCGAAATTATTGTCAATAAGGATATAGTAGAAGCGGTTAAAGTTGACATGGGATATTACAGTTTATTAAGGGAAGATATTCCTATGCTGGGAAATACTAAGGAAGAAGCGGTTGATTTTGATTTAATTGTCGATAATAGTAGTTTTAAAGCCACCGCTGTTTCCATGGGGAATCCACACTGCGTAATTTTTACCGAGGATGTGGAAAGTATTCAATTAGAGAGTTTGGGTCCCAAAATTGAAAATCACCCATACTTTCCAAAGAGAACGAATGTAGAATTTGTTGAAGTGATTTCTGACAGTCAATTGAAAATGAAAGTATGGGAAAGGGGAGCGGGAATTACACTGGCATGTGGTACGGGTGCCTGTGCAAGTGCGGTTGCTGCCCATAAAAAAGGATTTGTTAAAGATAAAGTTACTGTAAAATTGCCGGGAGGTGACTTATTTATAGAAATAATGGAAGATAAAAAAGTATTCATGACTGGGCCTGCAAAAGAAGTCTTTAGCGGAGAACTGGAACTATCATATTTATAATCATATAATTAAAAAACTTACAAAAATTTGGAGGGGTTAGAGTTGGAACGTGCAGAACGAATAAAGAAGATACCACCTTACCTTTTTGCGCAAATTGACAAAAAAATATCTGAACTTAAGAGCAAGGGTATAGATGTAATAAGTTTAGGAATTGGAGATCCCGATCTTCCGACACCACCCAATATAATAGAAGCGATGAAGAAAGCGGTGGAAGTCAAAGAATATCATAGGTATCCGGATTATGAAGGCTCTCTCGAATTTAGGGAAGCAGTTTCTACTTATTACAAAAATCGCTTTAATGTTGGTCTGGATCCCAAAAGTGAGGTAATGGCTTTAATTGGATCAAAGGAAGGAATTGCTCATATATTTTTAGCTTTTGTAAACCCTGGAGATTATGTTTTAATACCGGATCCTGCATATCCCGTATACAAAACTGCTGCAATTTTTGCCGGAGGAATTCCCTATACAATGCCACTACTGGAAGAGAATAATTTCCTCCCGGACTTTTCTAAAATAGATGAAGAAATATTAAAAAAAGCCAAATTAATGTTTTTATGTTATCCCAATAACCCGACAGGGGCTGTGGCAAATGAAGAGTTTTTTATGGAGGCTATAGAACTTGCTAAAAAGTATGATATAATTTTATGTCATGATAGCGCTTATGCTGAAATTACATATGACGGATATAAAGCCCCGAGTATTCTTTCTTTCCCGGGAGCAAAGGATATAGCGGTTGAGTTTGGGTCTTTGTCGAAGCCTTATCGAATGACCGGGTGGAGGATTGGCTATGCTGTGGGCAACAGTGAAATAATTCAGGGTCTGGGTATAATTAAAACAAATGTGGATTCCGGTCAATTTACAGCTATACAAAAAGCGGGCATTGAAGCATTACTCGGGCCTCAGGATAGCATAAAAGAGATGAACGATATTTTTAAGAAAAGAAGAGACCTGGTTGTCAATACTTTAAGAGAGATTGGTATAGATGTAAAATCACCCAAGGCTACCTTTTATATTTGGGTGAAAGTTCCAGAAGGGTATACTTCCGCAAGTTTTGCAGAAAAATTAATAGAGCAGGCTGCTGTGGTTGTAACACCTGGAAGCGCGTATGGAGAATACGGTGAAGGTTATGTGAGAATATCTCTTACAACCCCCGACCATAGATTGATGGAGGCAATGGAAAGAATTAAAAAAATTTCTTTTTAAAAAATAAAGGGCGTGATTAAATGGCAAAAAGTATGACGGGGTATGGGAGAGGAAAATCTCTGAACGAGCCGGGTTGGGAAGTTGAAATAAGAACGGTAAACCATAGATTTTTAGACATCTATGTCAGGCTTCCGAAACCCTGGTTATATTTAGAAGAAAAGATACGAGGATTTATAAAAGAGCGTATTTCGCGGGGAAGGGTAGATGTATATATCGGTTACAGTTCTTTTAATCTCGAGAGGGAGATTAAAACCGATGATAAGGCTATTGAAGCTTTATACAAAAAGCTTTTAGAATTAAAAGAAAAGATAGGCTTTGAGGGTCCAATTTCATTAGAGCTCCTCTCCCTTCTTCCGGATATTTTTAGAGTGGAAAAAAATGTGGAAGATGAAGAGTTGTGGCTTTCTTTAAAACCGGTATTGGAAGAAGCTGTATTGAATTTAAACTACATGAGAGAAGAAGAGGGTAAAAATTTATTGGCGGACATTTCAAAAAGGTTAAATTCGATTAACCAGAAATTAGAAATAATTAGATCCCGAAGGGAAATTAACTTGAAAGAATATAAGAGCAGATTGGAAAAAAGGATATCGGAAATTCTTGAAAAAGAAATCCTTGATAATGAGAGATTGGAGATGGAAGTTGCTTATTTTGCAGAGAGATCCGATATAAATGAAGAATTGGTGAGAATTGAAAGCCATATTATTCAATTCACTAATTTATTTGATTCCGATGAGCCCGTTGGGAAAAAGATGGATTTTATTGCTCAGGAAATGTTCAGAGAGATAAATACCATTGCTGCCAAAAGTGCGGATTATGTAATTTCAAAACAGGTTATTGACATTAAAAGCGAGCTTGAAAAAATAAGGGAACAGGTTCAGAATTTAGAATAATATTACCAGGAGGGAATATTTTGTGGACATAAAATTAGTTAATATTGGTTTTGGTAATATAGTTTCTGCCAATAGAATTATTGCAATAGTAAGTCCAGAATCTGCACCTATAAAAAGAATTATTCAAGAAGCAAGGGATAGAGGAATGCTTATTGATGCTACTTATGGCAGGAGGACTCGTGCTGTAATTATTACCGATAGTGATCATGTTATATTATCTGCCGTGCAGCCAGAAACGGTAGCAAATAGATTAAGCGAAAAGGAAATTGAAGAAGAGGAAATTGAAGAGGAAGAAGTAAAATAGGAGAGTAGAAATTATGAATAATAAGGGAATGCTTATAGTTCTATCGGGACCGTCGGGGGCGGGTAAAGGAACAGTATGCAGCAAATTGCTGGAAAGAAACACCAATATCGCCCTTTCTATTTCTTATACCACTCGCTCTCCAAGACCCGGAGAAAAAAATGGGGTTAATTACTTTTTTACAGATAAAGAGAATTTTGAAAGGATGATTAAAGAAGGATGCTTTTTAGAATGGGCAAATGTATATAACAATTACTACGGCACCCCAAAAAAGTTCGTAGAAGAAAAGATAAATAACGGACAGGATGTAATTTTAGAAATTGATATACAGGGAGCAAAACAAATAAAACAAAACTGGAAGGATGCCGTTTTTATTTTTATACTTCCTCCTAACCTGGAAGAATTAAAAAGAAGGATTGAAAAGAGGGGAAGTGAAACAGAAGAATCATTAAGACTTAGATTGATGTGTGCCTTAGACGAATTAAAAGCCCTTTCGTCTTACGATTATGTAATCGTTAATGATGATATAGATAAAGCAGTAGAGAAATTACAAGCCATAATTCTGGCTGAAAAATGCAGGGTTTACAGGAATCAGGATTTAATAAATAAAATGCATTAAGGGGTGAGGGTAATATATGATGTATCCTTCAATTGACTCTTTAACTGCAAAATTCGATAGTAAATATACCATTGTGGTTGCTGCTGCAAAAAGAGCAAGACAACTGGTGGAAGGAGCTCCCAAATTAGTAGATGTAAAGACTACCAAACCCGTTTCCATAGCACTTTTTGAATTGGATGCGGGTAAAATTAAAGTAGAACGAATTAAAACAAAATAAAAGGACGGATTTGAGATGCTAAAAGGTAAATTCATTTTATTAGGGGTAACCGGCAGCATCGCTGCTTATAAGGCTTGTGAATTAACAAGACTTTTTAAAAAAAGGGGAGCTTATGTGCAGGTCGTAATGACGGAATCGGCCTGTAAATTCGTAGCTCCCCTTACTTTTCAGATACTTTCCGAGAATCCCGTAATAAAAGATATGTTTAAAGAGCCTTCCAATTGGGAAGTTGAACATGTATCCCTCGCGGATAAAACAGATATTTTTGTTATTGCTCCCGCTACAGCTAATATTATTGCTAAATTAGCTTCCGGAATTGCGGATGATATGCTGACAACCACATTTTTAGCTACAAAGGCTACAAAAATTATAGTTCCGGCTATGAACGTAAATATGTATGAAAATTCCATCACCCAGAGAAACATAAATATTTTAAAAATGAACGGATGCTATGTTATGGAACCGGATGAGGGCTTTTTGGCCTGTGGCAAGATAGGTAAAGGAAGATTTCCGGACCCGGAAGATATTATTGACTATGTGGAAAAAGTTGCAGTAAAACAGGAAGATTTAAAAGGGATCAAAATTTTAATAACCGCAGGACCGACGAGAGAGTATTTTGATCCGATAAGGTTTATCTCAAATAGGTCGTCGGGGAAAATGGGTTATAAAATAGCGGAAGCTGCCTTAGAAAGAGGAGCCGAGGTTGCGTTGATTTCCGGGCCGGTAAGTATTTCACCTCCCGAAAAATTACATTTATTTCATAAAGTGGAAACGGCAGAAGAAATGAAAAATAAGGTTAATGAGCTTTTCCGGTGGGCTGATGTAATTATAAAAGCAGCAGCTGTTTCCGATTATCGCCCAAAGCATAAAAGTGAACATAAGATAAAAAAATCTGATGAGGAAATTATTATTGAACTTGTTAAAAATCCCGATATTTTGAAGGAGCTCGGAGAAAAAAAAGGAGAAAAAATATTGGTGGGTTTTGCTGCCGAGACGGATCTTCCTGAAGGAAATGCAAGAGAAAAATTAATTAAAAAGAACCTTGACATGATAGTTTTAAATGATGTGACAAAACAGGGTGCCGGTTTTGAGGTGGATACAAATATTGTAAAAATTTTATACAAGAGTGGAAGAATAGAAGAATTTCCGTTATTGAGTAAAAAAGAAGTAGCTCATCTGATTTTAGATAGAATAAAGGCGATATTAAAAGAGCGTGCTTAAATCCGCCTGCTGGGAAAAAGCACGCTTTAAAAGGCGGACAAAAATAGCCCAGCCTCAAATGTGCCTTTTTGGCACTTTGAGTAAACAGGTACAGGGTTGAAAAAAATAGCTAAAATTGCGGTAGATGTTAAACACCCCAGGGTCAAGGGGGAATATTCTTATATAATTCCGGAGGAATTAATAGAAAAAATTAGAATTGGTAGCAGGGTATTAGTGCCTTTTAATAACAAAAAAACCCGGGGATTTGTTGTAGATTTTGAAGAGGAAGAGTTGATAGATGAAAAACTGAGAAATAAATTAAAAAGCATAATTGAAGTAGAAGAGGTAGCAATACCGGAAGCTTTGATAGATCTGGCTAAAAGTCTTTCTGAATACTATGGAGCTTATTTAATTGATTTTTTAAAATTGATGTGTCCCGTAAAAAGTGGACTAAAGAAAACTGTAATATATAAGATTAACAGACAATTTACCGATAGCTTGAATTCCGATATTCAAAAAAAAATATATTTATTTTTACTGAATAGGGAAAGAGCTTCCATAGAGGAGATATCAAGAGCAACGGGAATAGAAAAAGAAAAAGTGAGAAATGGGCTCAATGCTCTTTATAAGAAAAATGCCGTTTTTAAAGAATACGATGCGGCCAATAGGGCAAAAATGAAATATTCCTTGGGAAATGATAATGACTATAATTGCAATTCTCATGAAATAAATCTTTCAGTAGAGCAAAAAGATGCTATTAAAACTATTTTAAAAAATTTTGATGAACAAAAAAAACCTGTTCTGTTATTCGGCGTAACGGGCAGCGGAAAGACGGAAGTTTATATAAGAGTGATTGAGGAGGTAATATCAAGAGGCAAAGGCGCTATTTTCCTGGTTCCGGAAATTTCCCTGACACCTCAGGTAGTGGATATCTTTCAGAGGAGATTTCCGGGGAAAATAGCGATTTTACACAGCGCACTTACTGATGGAGAAAGATTTGACGAATGGGTAAGAATTATAAGAGGGGAAGTAAATATTGTTATTGGAGCTCGTTCAGCCATTTTTGCTCCTGTAAAAAATTTAGGAATTATAGTGCTGGACGAAGAACATGAAACTTCTTATAAGCAATCGGAGTACCCTTTTTACGATGCAAGGATTGTGGCCAGATTGAGAGCAAAAAAAGAGGATGTATTATTAATTTTCGGAAGTGCTACTCCTTCGTTGGAAAGCATATATGAGGTGCAAAGAGGTAATTTCTTGTTGATAAAAATGAGGAAAAGAATTAATAATAGACCTTTGCCTGCCTTTGAAATTATTGATATGAGGGAAGAATTGAAAAAAGGTAATAAAAGCATTTTCAGCCGCCGTTTGATTGAAGAATTAGAAAATACAATAGCAAGAAAAGAACAGGCTATTTTGTTTTTAAATCGAAGAGGTTATTCAACTTTTGTTTTATGCAGGGATTGCGGATATGTGGCAAAATGCCCTCATTGTGATATATCCTTGGTTTATCACTTAGAAGATAAATCTTTAAAATGTCATTACTGTGACTTTAAAGTAAAAGCTTTAGAAACATGTCCTAAATGTAAAGGTAATAAAATAGGTTATTACGGAACGGGAACCGAAAAAATTGAGGAGGAAATAAAAAGATTTATACCGGAAATTAAAACTGTGAGAATTGATGCCGATGTAGTTTCTAAAAAAGGAATGATGTTAAGAGAGAAATTACTGGAATTCAAAACGGGAAGGGCCAACGTTTTAATAGGGACCCAAACTATCGCAAAAGGGCTTGATTTTCCAAAGGTTTCTTTAATAGGGATAGTTTTGGCAGATATAACATTAAATATTCCTGATTTTCGTTCAGGGGAAAGGACATTTCAACTTATAACCCAGGTTGCGGGAAGAGCGGGCAGAGGACTTACCGGTGGGAAAGTTCTGATTCAAACCTATTATCCTGAATCCTATGTTATTAGGGCGGCGGTAAACTATGATTTAAATAATTTTTTTAAACAGGAACTAAAAAATAGAAAAGAATTTAATTATCCTCCTTTCTGCCATCTTTTAAACATAACCCTTTCGGGAAAGGATAAGGAGTATGTTGAAGATTTATCCTGGAAAATATGTGAGGTGTTAAAAAGGTGTATTGAGGAGGATGTAGAAATTTTAGGACCCATACCTGCTCTTAGGTTTAAAATTAAAGATAATTTTCGGTACAATATACTTATGAAAAGTAAGAAATATACACCTTTAATTCAAGCTCAAAAACAGCTTAAGGAAATTTCGGCTAAAGAAGAGAAGGTTAAATTTTCCTGGGATTTAGATCCTTATGAGCTTTTATAGTGATTTTATAGTGAAAATAAATTCAAAATAGTTTTAAGGAGGCAAGCCATGGCTTACAGAGAAATAAGAAAATTAGGAGATGACATATTAAGAAAAAAAGCAAGAGAGGTAACTATTTTTGATAATAGGCTTAAGATGCTTATAGAAGATATGGCGGAGACTATGAAAAAAGCAAGCGGTATTGGTCTTGCTGCACCTCAGGTCGGAATATTAAAAAGGGTAATAATAGTGGATATAGGAGAAGGTTTGAACGTTTTTATTAATCCGGAAATTATTGAAATGGATGGTGAGATAATAGATGTGGAAGGTTGTTTAAGTATACCGGGAGTTTATGGTGAAGTGGCAAGGCCTCAAAGGCTAAAGGTGAAGGCAAAGGATGAAAAGGGTTTGGATTTTGAACTTGAGGCGGAGGGTCTATTTGCAAGGGCTATTTGCCATGAGATCGATCATTTAAATGGTGTTTTATTCATAGACAAAGCAAATAATATTATCGAAGAAAAAAAAGGTGATGAATAGCTATGAAAATAATTTTCATGGGGACCCCCCAATTTGCCGTTCCTTCACTAAATGTTTTACTGGAAAATAAATATGAGGTAATAGCGGTAGTAACTCAACCGGATAAACCAAAAGGGCGAAAACAAATTTTAACTCCACCTGAGGTAAAAGTACAAGCACTGAAATTTAATATTCCCGTTCTACAGCCCGAAAAGGTAAAACAACCGGATATTGTAAAAAAGTTAGAAGAGTTAAAACCCGATTTAATTGTAGTAGTAGCTTTTGGGCAAATCCTTCCTCAGAGCATATTGAAGATACCTGCTATTGGCTGTATTAATGTACATGCCTCCCTTCTCCCTAAATATAGAGGAGCTGCCCCCATACAATGGGCAATAATTAATGGAGAAAGGGAAACCGGTGTAACCATAATGTGGATGGATGAAGGAATGGATACTGGTGATATTTTTTTACAGGAGAAGATAGTTATTGAAGATAACTGGACCAGCGAGGATTTATCGATCAGGCTTTCCAAACTTGGAGCGGATCTTTTATTAAAGAGTATAAAAGAAATTGAAAGGGGTAATCTTTTAAGGACTCCCCAGGAGGATAAAAAAGCGACATATGCTCCTATTTTAAAAAAGGAACATGGACTTATATACTGGAATAAAAGTGCTAAGGAAATATATAATTTGATACGAGGCACATATCCCTGGCCCGGAGCTTATACATTTTTTAAAGGACAGGAAATAAAAGTATGGAAAGCACAACATAGAGAGGATCAAAACGAAAAACCCGGGAAAATAATTAAAATTCTAAAAAATGAGGGGATTTTGGTGGGTACAGGCGATGGCACCCTATTAATTACTGAACTTCAGGAGTCTGGAGGAAAGAGAATGAAAGCATGGGATTATGTAATAGGGCATCCTATGTCAGAAGGTGATGAATTTGGAAATTGAAAGGCGAAAGGTTAATCCGCGGGAGGTTGCACTAAAAGTTATTGAAAAAGTGGAAAAAGGTTCTTATTCTAATTTAGAATTGAATGCCCAATTTAAAAAAGATTTGAGTGAACAGGATAAGAATCTTGCTACCGAGCTCGTTTACGGAGTGATTAAAAATCGCATTCGTATAGATTATATTATTTCAAAGGTATCCAATATTTCGGTGGGAAAACTTGATAATATTATTTTAAACATTCTTCGCATCGGAGTTTATCAAATATTATTTCTCGACAAAATTCCTTCTTATGCTGTTGTCAATGAATCGGTGAAACTTGCAAAAAAATATAGAAAATTTTCGGCGGGTTTTGTAAATGCAGTGTTAAGAAATGTTTTAAGAAAGATAAATGAAATCGAGTATCCCGATGAAAAAAAAGAACCGGAAAGGTTTTTAAGTATATATTATTCTTTTCCTAAATGGATAGTTGCAAGATGGATGGGGCTTTACGGTTATGAATTCACAAAAGAACTAATTCAGGCTTTAAATGAAAAGCCAAAACTATGTATTAGAGTAAATACTTTAAAGGTAGGTGTGGATGAACTAAAAACTATTCTTGAGAAAGAAGGATACGAAGTAAATAAAGGATACTATATTGATGAAGCATTATATCTTGTGAAAGCTCGTAATTTTACCGATTCAGAAAGTTTCATAAAGGGTTATTTTCAACCTCAGGATGAAGGTTCTCTTTTAGTAGTTAGAGCACTGGGAGTTAATAAAAAAGACAGGGTTTTAGATGCTGCTGCAGCACCGGGAGGTAAAACCACTTATATTGCTCAACTAATGGAAAACGAGGGACAGGTAATTGCATGGGACATACATCCTCATAGATTAGAATTGATTGAAAAACTTTGCGAAAAATTGGGTGTTTCTATTGTAAAAACAGAACAAAAGGATGCAGCTATTATCGATGAAAAATATACAGCATATTTCGATAAGGTCTTGGTAGATGCTCCCTGCAGTGGGCTTGGAGTAATAAAGCGGAAGCCCGATATTAAGTGGTCAAAAAAGGCGGAGGATATACTTTTGCTGAGAAATGAACAGCTGAAACTTTTGAAAACCTGTTCCACCTATGTAAAACCAGGAGGGGTAATTGTTTACAGCACCTGTACCTTAGAACCCAGTGAAAATGAAGATGTGGTATATTCATTTTTGAGGGAAAATGGAGATTTTCAGCTTGACGATTTAAGACCCCTATTGCCCGAAAAATTGCATCCTTATATTAAAGATAAGGGGATTTTACAAACTTTTCCACATATTCATGGCATAGATGGTTTTTTCATAGCAAGGATAAAAAGGGTGAAATAATGGAGGATTTATAATGGAGAAAAAAAACCTTAAAGCAATGGACCTTAACGAACTTACTGAATACATAAGGACCCTGGGAGAAAAGGATTTTCGAGCAAGGCAAATCTATAGGTGGATTTACAAGGGAGTGTCAGACTTTGAATCAATGAGCGACCTTCCTAAAAACCTGATTGTTCAATTAAAGAAATGTGCATATATAAGCGAGATAAAAATTTTAAAAAAGGTTGATTCAAAAAAGGATAAGACCTCTAAATTTCTTTTTCTTTTAGTGGATGGAAATATTATTGAAAGCGTGAAAATGGAATATTCTTATGGCGTCAGCGTATGTGTGTCAAGCCAAGTGGGATGTGCTATGGGGTGCGCTTTTTGTGCATCAACCCTGGGAGGAATTGTAAGAAATTTAGAAGCCTGGGAGATGGTGGATCAAATTCTACAGATTGAAAAACAAATTAATAAAAAAGTGAGCCATGTGGTGGTAATGGGAAGCGGAGAACCTCTTTTGAATTATACAGAATTGATTAAGTTTTTAAGATTATTAAATAACCCCCTTGGCCTCAATATTAGTTTAAGAAAAGTTACTGTTTCAACGTGCGGAATTGTCCCTTATATTTACAAACTTGCCGAGGAAAACATGCCAATTACCCTCTCCATTTCACTTCATGCACCTTTTGATGATTTAAGAAACAAGTTAATGCCCATCAATAGAAAATATAATATCACCCAATTGCTCGAAGCCTGCAATTTTTATATAATGAAAACTAAAAGGAGAATTAGTTTTGAGTATATTTTAATTTCTGGAGTTAACGATGGAAAAGAGTGTGCAAAAAAACTTGCAGACCTTTTAAGGGGAATGTTATGTCATGTCAATCTGATTCCTTTGAACCCAGTAAAAGAAAAATTATTTAAAGGTAGCGATCCGAGAGCAATAAGAAGGTTCGAAAAGATTCTGGAGGAAAATCGTATTCCTGTAACTGTAAGAGCTAAAATGGGTAGCGACATTGAAGCGGCCTGCGGTCAGCTCCGGTGGAGTTTTTTAAAAGAGGTGGAAGGATGATATTTTGGGGAATAACTGACAAAGGTAAATTGAGGCCCAATAACGAGGATGCTTTTTTTATGCCGGATAATAATGAAGAACCCTTGGTTTTTATAGTTGCCGATGGAATGGGCGGTCATAATGGCGGAGAGATAGCGAGCAGAATAGCTGTAGATGAGATTTCTTCCTTTTTGTATAACAACAAAGAAAAACTTTATAAAGAGGATGAAATTAAAGAACTGATTAAAGAGGCTTTTTATTTTGCAAATAAAAAAATACTGGAAAAATCCTATAATGATTCAGAATGTGTGGGTATGGGAACTACATCAACCGTAGCAGTTATAGTGCAAAAGAAATTATTTGTAGGGCATATAGGAGATTGCAGGCTTTACATAATTAGAAATCAAAGTATTAATCAAATCACAAAAGATCATTCCCTGGTTTGGGAATTAATGGAGCAAGGGAAAATAAACTTTGAAGAAATGAAATTACATCCCATGAAGCATATAATTACAAAAGCCCTCGGGATAGAGGAATTCTCAGATCCTGATATTTTAAAAGTTTATTTGGAAAAAGGTGATGTAATATTAATTTGCAGCGATGGATTGACTTCGATGCTTTCAGATTCAGAAATTAAGGATGTAGTGGAAAAACACAAAGATCCTGAGGAAATATGCAAAGAATTAGTTAATTTTGCAAACGAAAAAGGCGGATATGATAATATTACTGTTGTTACCATTATCATCGATTATTAAATGGAGATGATAGGTTTATGCTGGGAAGGAAATTGGGTAATAGGTATTTAATACTGGAGGAAATTGGCGGGGGTGGCATGGCGATAGTATATAAAGCCAGATGCACCCTTTTGAATAGATTGGTCGCAGTAAAGGTATTGAGGCCTGAGTATTCTAATGATGATGATTTTGTTATTAGATTTCGGAGAGAGGCACAAGCTGCGGCGAGTTTATCTCACCCTAACATTGTGAGCATATACGATGTGGGGAAGGAAGATGGGATACACTATATTGTAATGGAATACGTAGAGGGTAAAACTTTAAAACAAATAATTAAGGAAGAAGGACCGTTACCCGCTCCGCTGGTACTGGAAATTGCAAGACAAATATGTGATGCTATTGAATGTGCTCATAAGAATAAAATTATTCACAGGGATATCAAACCACATAACGTTATAATAACTCCGGAAGGAAGGGTTAAAGTTACCGATTTTGGTATTGCCCGTGCAATAAATTGCTCTACCATTACAAACAGCGGTGGTATTGTTGGTTCGGTTCACTATTTTTCACCGGAGCAGGCAAAGGGGGATTATACCGACGAAAGGTCGGATATATATTCCTTTGGAGTATTATTATACGAGGCTTTTACCGGAAAACTGCCCTTTACGGGAGACAGTCCTGTGTCGGTAGCGTTAAAACATCTGCAAGAAAAGCCGGTATCCATATCTAAAATGCTTTCCGGATTCCCTTATTTTATTGAAGATATTATAAGCAGATGTCTTGAAAAATTACCGGAAAATAGATATCAGACCATTTCGGAGTTAAAAAGGGATATTATAAAAGCACAAAAGAAATTGGAAGAATCGGGCTTTGTTCTTCCTGAATCGGAAAAAACTATGATTTTTAAAGGTATGGATGAGGGAGAAAAAATAAAAGCTACAGCGAGAAAAATAAATAAAAAAAGGAATTATTTTCGTGGTTTCTTAATTTTTTCTTCATTAATTATATTATTTATTGTGTTTTCTTACTTAGGAATGTATATTGCAAAACAATATTTTGATGTTCCGGAAGTAACCGTTCCAAATGTCATAGGACTATCGGAAGAAGAGGCAGCAAAGAAATTAGCAGAGAAAAATTTAAAGTATGAGGTAACTGAAAGGATATTTTCCAATGAGCCTGTTGGCGAAGTGGTGGATCAGGATCCAAAAGGAGGAGAAATAGTAAAAATTAATCATCCGCCTGTAAGCCTTATTGTAAGTAAGGGGCCTCGAACTTTTGAGGTGCCCCGGTTAATAGGGCTTTCCGAAACAGAAGCAATTAATCTTATAACTTCTTCTAATTTTAAAGTAGGTCAAATTCAACGAGCTAATTCCACTGAATACCCTCAAGGAGTAGTAATGGACCAAAATCCAAGAGAAGGGTTACTGTTGCCTGAAAATACAGAAATAAATATTACTATAAGCCTCGGGCCGGAAGTGAAGAAGGCAATAATACCCTATCTCATCGGGAAGAGCTTGACTGAAGCTCAGAATGAAATATTAACGGCTAATTTAAGCATTGGGCAAATAAGTTACAAACCTTCTTCTGATTATGAAAAAAACATCGTGATAGATCAGAGTCCTAAAGCGGGTTTGGAAGTAGATAATGGCACTGTAGTAAACCTGACGGTAAGCTCTGGTAAAGCAGAAACAAAAAAATTTAATCTATCCATACCGCTTCCCCAAAGAGAGGGGGAATTTGTAGTAAAAGTGGTAGTAACCGACGACAAAGGAAAAAGGACTATATATGAAAACAAACACTCCTCAAAAGACAGTCCAGTAATCGTTCCTGTAGAGGGAACCGGAACGATTGATGTAGAAGTATGGGTAGATGGCGAATTATGGTATAAAAGCAGTTTTTAAAAAGATTTACAGGGAGGTATATAGTTGGCTAAAATTGCTCCTTCGATATTATCGGCAGACTTTTCTAATCTTGAGCAAGAAATTAAAAAAGTAGAAGATTTTGGAGCAGATTTTATTCATATTGATGTCATGGATGGTAATTTTGTACCAAATATAACGCTGGGACCCTGTGTAATAGAAAGTATAAGAAAGGTGACAAATCTTCCTTTTGATGTTCACCTGATGATCGAATATCCCGAAAGGTATTTAAAGGATTTCGCTGAAGCGGGAGCCGATATAATTAGCTTTCATCAGGAGGCTACTCGTCATGTTCATAGAACTATACAGGATATAAAAAAATTTGGGAAAAAAGCGGGGATTGCTATTAACCCCGCTACACCGGTAAGTTTAATTGAAGATATTCTGGAAGAAGTGGATTTAATTCTGGTAATGTCAGTAAATCCAGGATTTGGCGGGCAAAGCTTTATAAAAAGCACATTGAAAAAAATTTCCACGCTAAAACAAATTATTTTAAAAAATGATTATAAAACGTTAATCGAAGTAGATGGTGGCATCAATGAAGATAATGCTGAAGAAATTGTAAAAGCAGGAGCGGATATTTTGGTTGCGGGCTCTGCAATATACAAAAGTTGCGATCCAAAGGGGGTAATAAATAAATTGAAATTAATATAAAATTAGTTAATTAATAGGATGTTTTAAAAAAAAATTATCCCGGAAATTTATTTTCCGGGATTTTTTGTGTCAGCGCTTCACGAAGGTGAATATAATATATGTACTGATACATAAATAAGATGGAAAAAAACCCGGGGGTGATCGGGTGTTATGGAACTTTAGGTTTAAATATTTCAGGTATAGGAGAATTATAGGTGGTTTAACAATTGGTATTGGAGCTTTACTTTTACTCTTTTCTCTTCCTTCCTGGATTTGGATGTGCTTGATTGGAATAGTATTGATCGGTTTCGGAATGATTATACTGAAAAATTAAAATATGCGGGGGATTAAAATGAGAATATACGTCATTAAAATTCCCAAGAAAATAAGCAATATTGTAAAAAAAGTTATGAAGATTTTTACGAAAAATAAAAATTAGCTTTTATCAAAAATAAAAGCGTGCTTAAATTTTAGCACGCTATTATTCTGCTCTCTTTACCTTTCCAGACCTCAGGCAACGGGTACAAACATTTATTCTTTTGGGAGATCCGTTTATAATAGCATGTACCCTTTGAATATTTGGGCGCCACTTTCTTTTTGTTCTAATATGAGAATGGCTAATTTGCATACCTGATTGTGGTGTTTTCCCACAAATTTCACATTTTGCCATATTATTAACACCTCCTTAATAATGAATAAGCTATAAGTATTTTAATGACAACAAAGTTATTTTATCATAATGAAAAATTGACTTCAATAATAACTGAGATGTTATCTTAAAAAAAAAATAAAAATATATTATAATTGAAATATGCAAAGGCTATGTTAGGAGGAGGGCCCATTTTGAAAAATTTAATTAAAACTCCCCTTGGAACTATAAATATTACCCGGGAGGTAATTGCGGTAGTTGCCGGCAATGCAGCTGTAGAATGTTATGGACTGGTGGGTATGGTATCCCAAAAAATGAGCGATGGTATTATAGAATTACTTGGAAGGGATAACCTGGGTAAGGGAGTAGAGGTACATATTGATGAAAATAATCTGATTGTGGATCTTTACATCGCCGTCCAGTATGGAATTAAAATTAGTGAAGTTGCTCATAATGTTATCGAAAAAGTGCATTATAATTTAAATAAATACTTGGGAATAGTTCCTGACAAAGTAAATGTCATAGTAAAAACCGTACGCGTAAAGTAAAAGGGGGTTTATACATTGCAGCTTGAATACATTGATGCAGAGCTTTTTCGCAGGGCTTTATATTTAGCTTCAAAAAATCTGTCGGATAATAGAAAAATTGTTGATTCATTAAATGTTTATCCTGTTCCGGACGGCGATACGGGTACTAATATGTCGTTGACAATAGAGCAAGCAGTGGAAGAAATGAAAAAAATGCCTGAAAATGACTTGAAAAAATTGGCAGACGCTGCTGCCTGGGGAGCTTTGATGGGAGCAAGGGGCAATTCAGGGGTTATTCTTTCTCAGTTATTCCGGGGTTTTGCCGCTGCTATAGGTTCGGACAAAAAAATTTTAAAAGCTAAGGACCTTGCCAATTCCTTTCAAAAAGGGGTTGAAGAAGCATACAAAGCGATTTTGAAACCTGTAGAGGGAACAATACTTACCGTAGCCAGGGAGATGGCTCAAAAAATGCAGGTGGAATCTTCAAAAAACAAAGACATTATAGAGGTGCTGGAAGTTACAATAGAACATGGCAAAAAGGTGCTTGAAAAAACTCCAGAAATGCTGAAGGTATTAAAGGAAGCCGGTGTAGTGGATGCCGGCGGAAAGGGGCTTATATTTCTTGCAGATGGTTTTTTAAAAGCACTTAAAAACACCGGAGATATAAAGGAAGAATTATTACCTTCTATTGAAAAAGAAAAAATTGATAATAAGATCCAATTCGAAGAAGTTGAGCTAACATTTTTATACTGTACCGAGTTTATAGTGGAAAGCAAAAATCAAATTCCCATAGAGAGACTTAGAAATTCCCTTATCGAATTGGGCGATTCCCTCATAGTAACTGGAATGGATAATTTGGCCAAGGTACATATTCATACAAACCATCCGGGGAAGGTATTGGAAGAGGCTTTAAGATACGGTGAATTGAGGACCGTCAAAATTGACAATATGAAATTGCAGCATCAAGAATACATTGCGCAAAAAGAACAAAATACTCCTGAGGATACCGTAAAAGAAACATTGATAATTTCAGTGGCATCGGGTGAGGGAATAAAGGAAATATTTAAAACCCTGGGCGCGGATATAATTATTGAAGGCGGACAAACAATGAATCCCAGTACGGAAAGTATTTTATCAATAATTGAAAACCAAAATTCTAATAACGTAATTTTATTACCCAATAATAAAAATATAATTTTAACCGCGGAGCAGGTAAAAAAAATAAGCGAAAAAAAGGTATATGTAATACCTACAAAATCATTTCCACAGGGAATTTCTGCGCTAATGGCCTATAATCCCGAGGAAGACATAGAGTCTAATATAGAAAATATGATGAAAGCTTTTGACAATGTGGTTACGGGGGAAATAACTTTTGCAGTCAGGGATTCTAAATGGAACGGGCATGAGATAAAAAAGGGGAATATTTTGGGGATGGTTGATGGAGAGCTAAAGGTAGTGGGTAGTAACTGTAAAGATGTATTATTACCTTTAATTTTTCACATGATGGAAAAAAAGAATGGCAATTTGTTAACCATTTATGCGGGTAATGACATTAATGAACAGGAAAAAAATGAAATAAAAGACCTGATAGAAAGCAATTTTCCGGATTTAGAAGTTGAAATCTATGAAGGAGGGCAAAATCTTTATTATTATATTCTTTCCTTAGAATAGACAAGAGGTGGTATTTTTGGACCTAAATTTGGATGTTCGCTATTTGAAAGGGGTCGGACCGGCAAGAGCGAAACTTTTAAAAGCCCTTGATATAAAAACCGTTAAAGACCTTTTATTTTTTTTTCCAAGGGACTATATCGATCTCACCCCCATGAAATTGAAGGAAGCGATAGAAGATCAAAAAACCACTTTTTTTCTTGAGGTGAAGGAACTGGGGCAAGATATAATAACCAGAAGCGGTGTTGTATTAACGAAAATTCCCGTGACGGATGGGGAAAGTGATGCAAATTTGGTTTTTTTTAATCAACCTTATATTAAAAGTAATCTATTCAAAAATGAAAAATTAATCGTTATTGGAAAAATAAGGAAGAATTTTGGCGAATATGAAATATTAAGCCCTCAGTACTATAAGGTGAAGGAAGATATAAAAAAAATAAATAAAATTTTACCGGTATATTCCCTTACCAGGGGATTAACCCAGAAAAATTTACAAAAAATAATAGAAGGAGCTTTTAAGGATTATTATTTATTACTGAAAAGCGAAGAAATATTACCTCAATTTATAACGCAAAAATATGGTTTAATGCCCAAGGCAAATGCTATTTATGAAATGCATTTTCCAAAAAACTGGGATAGCCTTAAAAAGGCAAAAGACAGTCTTGCCTTTGAAGAATTATTAATCTTTCAAATGGGGATGAGAGCTACTAAGGAATATCTTCTCGGAAAAAAGAGGAGCAATATATATAAGGATTTTAATCTCAGCCCTTTTTTAAATAACCTTCCATTTAAATTAACCAATGGACAAAAAAGGGTTTTGAAAGAAATTCTTCAGGATCTAAATAGTGAGAAAGTAATGAACAGGCTTTTACAGGGGGATGTAGGCTCGGGCAAAACAGTTGTAGCAGCCTCCATTATTTACCTCGCATATAAAAACGGATATCAAAGTGCATTTATGGCTCCTACCGAAATTTTAGCACAACAGCATTATGAAAATTTAAATAAATTCTTAAATCCTTTTGGAACTAAAGTAGAAATATTGAAAGGGAATATGGGTGCTAAGAGAAAAGAAATATTAGAAAAGATTAAAAAAAATCAAATCAGTGTAGTTGTCGGTACCCATGCTCTTTTACAAGAAGATGTAGAATTTGCTAACCTCGGACTTGTTATAACAGATGAGCAACACCGGTTTGGTGTCAGGCAAAGGGAAGAATTAGTAAAAAAGGGATTCTATCCCGACGTAATGGTAATGAGTGCTACGCCCATACCAAGAACCTTAGCTCTTACTTTATATGCAGATCTTGACATTTCGATAATTAATGAAATGCCTAAGGGCAGAAAAAAAATTGCTACATATTTGGTAAATAGCGAATTAAGACATAGAGTTTACAAATTTATGATTTCCGAAGTTGAAAAAGGACATCAGGTATATATTATCTGCCCAGCTGTAGAAAAAAATAATTTTGGTCTTTTAAGTGTTGAAGAAAAATACGATGAAATAGTTAAGGAATTTCCTGATTTAAAAGTAGGCATTCTTCACGGAAAACTAAAAAATGCGGAAAAGGACAAAGTCATGGAAGATTTTTTATCAAAAAAAATCCAAGTACTTATTAGTACCACAGTTGTAGAAGTTGGAGTCGATGTTCCAAACGCTACTTTGATTATTATTGAAAATGCAGAAAGATTTGGACTTGCCCAGTTACATCAATTAAGAGGGAGGGTTGGCAGAGGTAATTTGGAATCGTACTGTATATTGATCACCGATTCCCGGGAAGAGGATGCGAGAGAAAGACTAAAAGTACTTTTAAAAACGTCCGATGGATTCGAAATTGCGCAAAAAGATTTGGAATTGAGAGGGCCAGGAGAATTCTTAGGAGAAAAACAGCATGGACTTCCGGAGTTTAAATTTGCAGGATACATAAATAATTTGAAAATGATAGAGGAGACGAAAAAACTGGCTGATTTCATTTACGATAAGGGTTTAATTAAGACTAAGGAGTTTGAAAAAATAAGAGAAATAGTAACTGAAAGAATCAGACATTTATAAAAAAATTCAGAAAAATAATTATTAATAAACTTTGGTATAATATCCAGATAGTTCTAGTATGGAGTCCTTTTTGCGTGGAATGATAATAGTAGAAAACGCAAAAAGGAGGTGAAAAAAAGATGGCACTTGGTCAAAAGAGAAATAAACTCGTAGTTCCCGAAGCAAGGAGAGCTATGGAACAATTCAAAGCTGAAATCGCACGAGAGGTTGGAATTACTGCTCCTCCGGATGGATACTGGGGAAATTATTCTGCCAGGGATTGCGGTGCAGTAGGAGGCCATATGGTAAAAAGAATGATTGAGGATTATGAAAGACGTTTGAGTGGCGGGACGCCTACTCAGTAAAAAATAGATAAAAAAGAACAGGCTCTGCTTAAAAGCGAGCCTGTTCTTTTATGCTCTAAAAAAAGAGCCGGCAATTTTGCCGGCATGGGAGAGGAGAAACCGGAGGAAGAGCTTATGGGGATTTCATTATATATAATATTCATTTTAATAAATTTTATACCATATTTTACATAAAATAAAGAGTAATTTATTTAAAAACAAAAATTGTTGTGTTAGAATTATAATGAGATTTTTGACGGGTGGAATAAAATGAGAATAATAGGTGGTACTTTAAGAGGAAGGAAATTAAAATCCTTGAAGGGAATGAAAACAAGGCCTACTTCGGCAATGGTCAGGGAAGCTTTGTTTAATATTCTGGGAGAAAAAGTGATCAATTCTATATTTCTCGATGCTTATGCAGGGACAGGAGCAGTAGGTATTGAAGCTATAAGTCGCGGAGCTAAAAAAGTATATTTTATTGAAAAGGACAAAGAAGCCTGCAGAGTGATAAAAGAAAATATCAAAACTCTTGGAGTCGTGGATCAGGCGGTAATTATAAGAGGAGAAATTCCGGAAATCTTTTATAGTATTACGGAAAAAGATGATTTTGATATTATATTTCTTGACCCACCCTATGGAGATTTTAATATTGCCTGTATAAACACTCTGAAAGAGGAAGGATTTATAAGAACCAATACCCTGGTAATTTTACAGTGTTCTTTTAATGAAAAAATAAATTTAACTGAAGAATTTTCTGTAATAAAAGAAAAAAAATACGGCATTACAAAACTTATTTTTTTTAGGAGGAATTGAAGTGAAAATAGCGATTTATCCCGGTAGTTTTGATCCCATTACAAACGGTCATATTGATGTGATCGAAAGGAGTTCTAAACTATTTGATCGTATTATTGTTGCGGTTTTAAAAAATCCCAACAAAAAGCCTTTATTTACGGTAGAGGAAAGAATTGAAATGATAAAAGAGGCAACAAAAAATATAGAAAATGTGGAAGTGGAATCCTTCAGCGGCTTGCTGGTAGATTTTGCCAGGATGAAAAATGCCAAAATTATCGTAAAAGGATTGAGAGCGGTTTCCGACTTTGAATACGAATTTCAAATGGCTTTAATGAATAAAAAATTAGACAGTGAAATTGAAACGGTATTTATTATGACAAATGTCAGGTATTCTTACTTAAGTTCGAGCGTGGTAAAAGAAGTTGCTGGTTTTGGCGGCTGTATAAAGGATTTGGTACCGCCTCATGTAGAAATGAAATTAAAAGAAAAAATCTGTAAAATTTAAAGGAGTGGAAACTGATGGATACTTATTATTATATTGAACAAATCCAAAAAATGATAACTGAAGCTTCAAAACTTCCTTTTTCCAACAAAATTGTTATCGATCACGATAAAATTTTACAATTACTGGATGAATTGATTAAATCCCTTCCAGAAGAAATAAAAAAATCCAAAAAGATTTTAGAAGAAAGACAAAACATCTTACTTGAGGCTCAGCGAGAAGGAGAGATGATTATAAAAGAAGCAAAGGAATATATTGAAAAGATGGTGGATCAAAATGAGATTATCAAGCTTGCAAAAGAAAAATCCGAAGAGATATTAACCAATGCAAAAAAGACCGCAAGGGAAATAAGAGTTGGTGCTAACAAATATGCGGATGAAGTTTTAGAAGAATTGGAAAATCAGTTGCAAAAAATTCTCCAATCGGTCAGAAAGGGAAGGGAAGAGTTAAACAGCAAATTATAGCTACTTTTTAATTACTTTAAATCCAAAGACTTCGAACCCCTTCCAAAGGTATATTATTATTGAAGATATAATTAGTATGAATATTAGTAAAGCAAAAACCTGACTTGAAATCGAAAAAATTGACCACCAGCTTTCCGGAGTATTCTTGGGAGCAACCGCGAAGACGGGTAAGGACAGATCATTATAATTATTTATCGGAATACCCATCAATATGTAGGATGTTATACCTGCAAAAATTGCATGCAAGAATCTTGCAATTACATAAGTTGTTATTTTTATATCTGTATCACTAACCATACTCATTACCTGAAAATGTACCGAAAGTCCGCTCCAGGCTATTATAGCACTTGCTATAATAACCCTATCCAATAAAGGTGCTTGAGCCTGGCTTGCTAATTGAGTGCCCAGCGTAATTTCAAAGGTTCCGCTGATTACAGCCTGGGATAAATTTGGATTTATACCTATTAATGATAACACCTTCCCAATAAAAGGAACAAAAAGCGAAATAATTCCTGCTACAGTTAGTATACGAATTATTACTGAAAAAAGGATTATAAATCCTAAAATCAAAAGCAAAGAGTTTATAGAATCTTTTATACAATCCCCGAGCATTTTTCCAATGGGTCTTTCGTCTTCTTTTCTCGCTCTTAAGAGCTCTTTAACAGCTTTTAATAGTATGTTTTCCTTTTTTTTAACAGATCCGATTGATTCGGTTCTGGGAGAATTGAAAGCATAAAACTTTAAAATTACCCCTAAGATTAATGCAGAAATATAATGAGATAATGCTATGATTGAACCCAATCGAACATCTTTAAACATTCCAACGGCTACAGCACCTACCATAAAAAGAGGGTCTGCGGTGTTGGTAAAAGACATTAACCTTTCTGCTTCATAAGTGTTACAAATTTTTTTCTTTACTAACTTTCCTGTAAGCATTGCTCCAAGGGGATAACCGCTGGCTAAACCCATTGCCATTACGAAAGAACCGGCACCGGGAACATTAAAAATAGGCCTCATCATTGGTTCAAGAAGTACTCCCATGAAATGAACAACACCCAGTCCCATTAATAGTTGGGAACCTATAAAAAATGGAAGGAGAGCCGGAAGAACAATATTAAACCATACATCTAAGCCTTCAAATGCAGCTTTGAAGGCTTCTTCAGGGTATCGAACTATAGAAATGGTAATCACTACTGCAATTATCGGTAATATTAGCTGGCTTATTTTAGATAAGCGGCTTTTTTGTATTTTAAAACGCATAAGTGATGCCTCCTAAAAAAATTTAATAATAAGTCAACTTTATTTTATATAGAAATATATATTTTTGTATTTTTTCCGATATTCGTTTATAAGGGGGAAAAATTTTGGAAAAAAAAATAGGTCTTGCCCTGGGTTCAGGAGCTGCAAAGGGATATGCCCATATTGGGGCATTAAAGGTTCTGGAGGAATACAAAATACCAATACATATAATTACGGGTTCAAGTATTGGAAGTTTAATTGGGGCATTATATGCTTCAGGTATAAATATTAAAATTATTGAAGGTTTAGCATATAATATAAAAAGGCGTCATTTTCTTGATATTACTCTACCGCGCTCGGGATTAATCGCTGGCAATAAAATATATGAGATGTTAAGATTGCTTACAAAGGATAAAGACTTTTCAGAGCTTCGAATTCCCCTTGGAGTTGCAGTTACGGAACTGAAATCAAAAAAACTGTTAATTTTACGGGAAGGCAATGTGGCTTTCGCAGTCAGAGCCAGCATATCAATACCGGGTATTTTTAACCCTGTCCTTACTCAGGATGGAAAAATTTTAGTAGATGGCGGGGTTTTAGAAAGGGTACCGGGTAAAGCGGCAAGAGAAATGGGTGCTGATATCGTGATCGGGGTGGAACTGGGATTTAGCGAACGAAAGAATTTAAATACCATATATGATATTTTGTTTGAAACTTTTGATATAATGGGCAGGGAAATACAGAATTTAAAAGGCTATGATTGTGACATTTTAATTACCCCTCGTTTAGAAAAAGTAAATCCTATGGCTTTTGGGGAACCCGAATATTGTATAGAAGAAGGGAAGAGAGCCACCTTAGAGGCAATTCCCCGTATACTATCATTACTGGAGGAAAAATGCTATGAATAATTTTTTAAAGAAAAATTTTAAAACATTAATAATTACCTTGGTGATACTTTTTGCTTTAAATTTTTATTTGAGTGAAAATTATTCTATTATTGCACCGGGAATTACCGTTGATTTAAAACAGATTGTCTCCGTTGAAGGAGGAGACAAAGAAGAAAAAGGGGCATTTTATTTGACTACAGTCTCTACAAGGGATGTAAATATTCCTCTTTTCCTTTATGCTTTTTTAAGTCCTTCTGTAGAAATAGAAAAAAAAGAAGATATAATACCTCCGGGTTGGGATATGAAGAAATACATCGAATATATGAAGCAGTGGATGGAAGAAAGTCAGAAAATTGCCGAGGTAGTTGCTCTTAAAAAAGCAGGTTTTAATCCACAGATTTTAGGAAATGGAGCAAAAGTAGTGGAAGTAATTGAAGATAGCCCGGCAAAAGGAAAAATATTTCCCGGAGATGTAGTGAAAAAAGTTGATGGGGAGAAAATAAATATAGCAGAGGAAATGATAAAAAAAGTTTCAAATAGAAAGGTGGGGGATCCCGTAACCTTAGAGATTGATAGGGAAGGGGAGAAAAAGGTTATAACTATTCCCACTATTGAGAGTAAAACAGAAAAAGGTAAAGCAATGGTGGGGCTTCTAATTACCACAATGGATTGGAAGCCAATATTACCAAAAAAAATTATTATAAATACAGGTGAAATAAGTGGCCCGTCGGCAGGTCTAATGTTTACTCTGGAAATATTAAACCAGCTATTACCGGGGGATTTAACAAAAGGTAAAAAAATAGCTGGAACGGGTACTATCAGCTTAGATGGAACTGTTGGAGAAATAGGCGGAGTAAAACAAAAGGTTTTAGCAGCTTACAGGGATAAAGCGGAAATATTTTTTGTGCCTGTTAAAAATGCTGATGATGCTAAAAAAGCAGCAAAAAACTTAAATATAAAAATTGTTCCGGTGAATAATATAGATGAAGTATTGAATTATTTAAGATCAATGTAAAAATAAGGATTATTAAATTATTATAGGTTTTTTGAAATAATCTAAACCGAAAATTCGTTGCTCCTTGGAAGGTCTTGCCAGGGAATAAATATCCGATGCCAAAATATCTTTTTCTATTTTTTTCTTTTGTTCGTCTTTCAATTTATTAATATCTTTCGCGGAAATAACGATTGGCAAAGAAGATCTTTTTTCAATTTCTTTAATTAGAGAAAAACCTTTTTTAGAAAATCCGAGAATTCTAATATAATTAGGTTTACGGCAGTTTATATCTTTTTCGGTAATATTTAAAAGTATTTGAGTAAGAATTCTCCTTATTCTGGTTTCGGGATATCTTTTAGTCTTGATATTATCTATTAATTCATAGATATTTTTTGATCTTTTAACGGCATTCTGAATTCTTCTGTCGAGGCCTTCTTTGATATCAAAATACAAATTGAAATCTTCCCGGGACATTTTTAAAAGTGTGGCGAATATTATCTCCTCAAAATTTTCAAAAAACACCGGTCCTCTTTTCAATTCAATTTCATTTTTTATGATATCTAAGGTAAAACAAGGTAAAGAATTTTTTAATTCCTGGTTTTCGTTAATATTTTGGATATTTGGATTTTCTTTTAAAAATCGCCTTACAGCAGTAGCGCTGGGAATGGGTTTTATTTCTAATTCATGGTAGGATGAGCCTTTTCGTAAAATAGGAAGAATGTCAATGGGATAACCATTTTTCAAAATAGCTTTACAGTATTCAATTCCAAGTATAAAATTTGGCTTTTTCAACAAAATCGAAAGATCATTTTTTGGAAATTCATCTTTCAGTAATTCAATTAAAGCGGCTTCTCTTGCAGATGGGAAGGACAACCCTTTTTTTAAATTGCTTTTTAGTTCCTGCTTAAAGAGTGGAGGCTCATTTATAAGGATTTCTGCAATTTTAATTAATTCTTTTTCTTTTTTTTCCTCCACTCCAAAACTTAAATAATTGACTATCTTCATTTCACCCAATAAATTGATGGCACCCTCGGCAAAAATTTCAGCAGTGCTTGCAGAAAATATTACCGGTAATTCTACTACCATATCTGCTCCACCTTTTAAAGCCATATAAGTTCTTGCCCATTTATCAAAAATCGCTGGTTCTCCTCTTTGTACGAAATTTCCACTCATTGCAATTATTATTGCATCCGGATTAAATTCTTCTTTTATTTTATTCAAATGATAGTAATGCCCGTTATGAAACGGGTTGTATTCCGCAATAATTCCGATTATTTTCATTATTTACCTCCTAAGGCAAATGGATTTGATTTACTACAATTAAAATAATAAAATTGTTCAGCAGGAAAATCAAATTTTTTATAGAATCTATTACTCTGTGATTTAAATCACTTGTATTTAGTATCCAAGATGATATATTATTATTTTTGGTTGGATTAAATAATTATCTGAAAGGGGATTTACATATGGATTTAATTCAAAAAATAAGAGAGAGGGCAAAAGCCACCAATAAAACTATTGTTCTTGCGGAGGGAATTGAAGAAAGGGTAATCAAAGCAGCAGTAACGATTAGGGATGAAAAAATAGCAAAGGTTATACTATTAGGACAGGAAAAGAGAATTAAAGAAGTGGCAGGAGGAATTGATCTTTCAGGGATTGAAATTATTGATCCGGAAATTTCGGAAAAAACCAGGGATTATGCGGAACTTTTATATCAGCTCAGAAAAGACAAAGGTATGACGGAAGAAAAAGCAATGGAACTTGCTAAAAATCCTATTTGGTACGGAACCTTAATGGTAAAAAATGGTGATGTGGACGGAATGGTTGCTGGAGCCATAACCGCCACTGCTGATATTTTTAGACCGGCTTTTCAGGTGATAAAAACGGCTCCAGGAGTGAGTGTAGTATCCAGTGCTTTTATAATGGTGGTTCCAAATTGTGAGTACGGTTCTAACGGCATTATACTTTTTGCAGATTGCGCAATCAACCCAAACCCCGATGCAAAGCAATTAGCAGAGATTGCATTAGCTTCTTCGAGAACCTGGAAAGCTTTAATGGATGAAGAGCCAATTATAGCAATGCTTTCGTTTTCTACAAAGGGAAGTGGACAGCATGAAACGGTGGACAAGGTGGTTGAAGCAACTAATATTTTAAGACAAAAAGCACCGGAATTAAAAGTGGACGGAGAGCTGCAAGCAGATGCAGCCCTTGTACCAAAGGTAGCAAAAACTAAGGCCCCGGGTAGCGAGGTAGCTGGAAGAGCTAATATCCTGATATTCCCCGATTTGAATTCAGGGAATATTGGATATAAATTGGTACAGCGCCTGGCAAAAGCGGAAGCTATAGGACCAATTAGCCAGGGGCTTGCAATGCCGATTAATGATTTATCAAGAGGATGCAGCAGTGATGATATCGTAAATGTAGCGGCTATAACCGCATTACAGGCACAGAATTTAGTAAAATAAAGATTATAAAATAAAATTAAAGAGTAAAATAAAAGAAAAGAAAGGGTGTTATTTGGTGAAAGTACTGGTGATCAATTGTGGCAGCTCTTCTTTAAAATATCAGCTATTTAATATGGAAGACGAGTCGGTAATGGCAAAAGGTCTTGTAGAAAGAATTGGCTTAGAAGGTTCTATGTTAAAGCATCAGCCGGCAGGAAAGGACAAAGTAGAGATTTCGGCAGAAATTCCTAATCATAAAGTTGCAATAAAAGTTATGCTTGAGGCTTTAGTGCACAAAGAATACGGTGTTATTGAAGATATTAAAGAGATTTCGGCAGTTGGGCATAGAGTGGTACATGGCGGAGAAAAATTTTCAGGATCTGTAATTATCGATGATAAGGTAATGGACGTATTAAAAGAGTGTATAAGCCTTGCTCCTTTACATAATCCGCCAAACATATATGGTATTGAGGCTGTTAAAGAGATTTTACCGGACGTGCCAATGGTAGGAGTTTTCGATACCGCGTTTCATCAAACAATTCCGGAATACGCTTATATTTACGGAGTACCCTATGAACTTTATCAAAAATATGGAGTAAGAAGATATGGTTTTCACGGTACATCCCACAGGTATGTCTCTCTTAGAGCGGCTCAATTCTTGGGCAAGCCTCTAGAAAATATTAAACTGGTTACCTTACATCTTGGAAATGGATCCAGTATTTCAGCGGTTAAATACGGTAAGTCAGTAGAAAACAGTATGGGCTTTACACCTTTAGAAGGAATACCTATGGGCACAAGATGCGGGAATGTGGACCCTTATATACCCATTTTCATTATGGAAAAAGAAGGGGTAGGCTTAGATAAAATAAATGACTATCTAAATAAAAAATGCGGCGTTTTGGGTATTTCGGGGGTAAGCAGCGATTTTAGAGATATTGAACAGGCTGCACAGCAAGGAAATAAGAGGGCAAAGCTGGCATTGGAAGTATTCACATATCAAGCAAAAAAATATATTGGTGCATATGCAGCTGCAATGAATGGTCTGGATGCTGTAGTGTTTACAGGAGGAATAGGCGAAAACTCCAGTTTGGTTCGAAAGATGATATGCGAAAACATGGACTTTTTAGGAATAAAGATCGATGAAAATAAAAATAACGTCAGGGGTAAAGAAACCGACATTTCTGCAGAGGATGCCAAGGTAAGGGTGTTAATCATACCAACAAACGAAGAATTGATGATTGCAAGAGATACGGTAGCCCTTATCAAATAAATGTTGACATAAGCTTTTAATAACCTTATAATAAAAAAGACAATTTTTTGATGAAGGTGGAACACTTGCAGATAAGTATATCAGAAATTAAAAATAAGGTTGGAGCTTCCTTTGAATTTGAGTTTGAATACGATGTTAAAAGGATTGATTACAAAGGAGAAACATTAAAATTCACTTCACCGGTGCTGGTAAAAGGGAAAATCACGAATCTGGGTAAAAAAATTTATTTGGTAGAAGGTAACATTAAAGCTTCCATAGAGGATAATTGCTACAGGTGTTTAAAAGTTACCCATGTACAACTGGATGTAGATTTTTCTTTTCGATTTGGTGAAAATGTAAGATCAAGTTATGAGGAACCCTATTTAGATGAATCGGAAAATGAAATATACCCAATTATCGGTGAAAATATTGATTTAGACTTATTAATTGAAAATGAAATTATTCTGAACTATCCAGCAAAAATATTATGCGACCCTGACTGCAAGGGTATTTGTGAAAAATGCGGAAAAAATTTAAATGAAGGCAATTGCGATTGCTTTAAAAACGCTGTAGATCCAAGGCTGAGCGCCCTGGAAAAATACTACAACAAGTAACAGTTATAGGAGGTGTATTTATGGCCAACCCGAAACGGAGGTTTTCAAAAGCAAGGACAGCCAAACGCAGAGCTAATTGGAA
This sequence comes from Thermovenabulum sp., assembly GCF_049723235.1. Taxonomy (NCBI): domain Bacteria; kingdom Bacillati; phylum Bacillota; class Clostridia; order Thermosediminibacterales; family Thermosediminibacteraceae; genus Thermovenabulum; species Thermovenabulum sp. The sequence goes on from NZ_JBNARB010000015.1 coordinate 29,349, forward strand.
GTTAACCGCACCAAACTTGGTGGAATGCCCTCAGTGCCATGAAAAGAAAATGCCTCACAGGATATGTCCAAATTGCGGTTATTACAATCACCGTCAGGTGTTGAAGGTAGAAGCTGAATAAAAGAAATATTGAATAAAAGGAGAGAATTATTATGTTCTCTCCTTTTATTTTTTTATTGATTTTTAACTACTAATAGTATAAAATATTAGTACCAACTCATAATTGTTGCTAATAATTTTGAGGTGAGAGGATTGAACAAAAAAAATCTTCCTAAAAAAGAAAGGCAGCAGGAGCTTCAAAATTTACTGGAAAATGACCCGTTTTTAACCGATGAAGAATTAGCCGATATTTTTGATGTAAGTATTCAAACCATAAGACTTGATAGGCTGGAATTAAAGATTCCGGAACTCCGGGAAAGAATAAAAAGTGTAGCTCAAAAAAATTATTCAAAGGTTCGAGCATTAAGCGCCCGGGAAATAGTAGGAGAACTGGTAGATTTAGAACTGGGGAAAAGGGGAATATCCATTTTAGAAACTACGGATGATATGACCTTTGAAAAAACAAAAATAATAAAAGGTGAGTATATTTTTGCTCTTGCTAATTCCTTAGCAATAGCTGTTATAGATGCGAATGTAGCATTAACCGGTGTTGCAAATATTAAGTATAAGTATCCTGTAGTTGCTGGACAGAAGCTTGTAGCAAAGGCTGAAGTGACAAGGGTTAGAGGAAATAAGCACTTTGTGTTCGTCAGGGTTTTTCATAAAGAAAAAGAGGTTTTCCGAGGAAAATTTATTTTAGTTTCATTGGATGGAGAGGTGAGCTCATGAGAATTATTGTAGATGCTATGGGAGGGGATTTTGCTCCCCGGGAAGTGGTCAAAGGGGCAATGAAAGCTTTAATGGAATTGAATTGTGAAATAATATTGGTAGGCAGGGAAGAGATGATAAAAAAAGAAATGGGAGATTTTAAAGGAAAGTTTGAAATAGTAAATGCAGATGAAATTATTACCAATGATGAATCTCCCGTCAAAGCCATAAGGTCCAAAAAGGATTCCTCAATAGTAAAAGGGCTTAGCCTTTTAAAAGAAGAAAAAGGAGACGCGTTTGTTTCAGCAGGAAATACCGGAGCTTTAATGGCAGGAGGGCTTTTTATTCTCGGGAGGCTTTCTGGGATTGAAAGACCGGCTATAGCAGTTTTAATACCCACGGAGAAAAAACCGGTTCTTTTGCTGGATGTGGGAGCAAATAGCGATGTAAAACCAAAAAACCTGGTGGAATTTGCTGTAATGGGAAGTGAGTTTTACAAAGAGGCAATGAAAGAAAAAGATCCAAAAGTAGGAATTTTAAATATAGGCACTGAAGAAGAAAAAGGAAATATTGTGGTCAAAAGCGCATACGCCCTGTTAAAGGAGGTTAATAATTTAAACTTCAGAGGAAATGTAGAAGCCAGAGACTTTTTTAAAGGAGATTTTGATGTAGTTGTATGTGATGGATTCACCGGTAACATTTTCTTAAAAACAATAGAAGGTTTTGGAAAATTTCTTTTTGACAAAATGAAATTGGAAACAAAGAAAAGTTTTACTTATTCTGTTGGAGGGTTATTACTAAAACCTGCTTTAAAGCGAATAAAGGATTCATTGGATTACAGCGAATACGGTGGAGCAATTCTTTTAGGACTTGATAAAGTGCTGGTTAAATGCCATGGATCATCTGATAGCAAGGCCATTTTCAACGGAATAAGAGCTGCATTGAATTTTGTTGAGAATGATATTACATCTAAAATGAAAGAAGCTCTTTTTGGGTTGAAGGAGGTAAAAGATTGACGGATAAAATAGGCATTTTAGGAGTTGGGTCTTTTTTACCGGATAAGGTGTTATCAAACTTTGACCTGGAATTAATGGTAGATACTTCCGATGAATGGATAAAGGAAAGAACAGGAATTAGCTTTAGAAGAATTGCAGAAAAAAATATAGCCACATCGGATATGGCTTATGAGGCTTCAAAAGAAGCCTTAAAAATGGCAAATTTGAAACCTGATGAGATAGATTTAATAATAGGAGCGACGGTTACCCCCGATATGTTATTCCCTTCATCCGCTTGTTTGGTGCAACAAAAATTGAAGGCAAAAAACGCTGCGTGTTTTGATTTATCAGCAGGCTGCACTGGTTTTATTTATGCATTAGTCTGTGCCTATGAATTTATAAAAAGCGGCATGTACAATAATGCATTAATTTTCGGTTCAGAAACTTTGTCAAGGATAGTGGACTGGGAAGATAGAAATACCTGCGTTCTTTTTGGCGATGGCGCGGGTGCCTGTGTAATTGGAAGGGTTAATGAAGGAGGTATTATATATAAATTATTAGGAGCTGATGGAACAAAATCGGAACTTTTATATATTCCGGCAGGGGGTTCGAAAGAACCGGCCACTATTGACACCGTAAGAGATAGAAAACATTATATTAAAATGAATGGAAAAGAAGTATTTAGATTTGCTGTTTCAATAATTGAAGAAATGGTTAAAAGGATAACAAAAGAAAGCGGTTGTCCAGTTGAAGAAGTTGATTATTTTTTACCTCATCAAGCGAATATGAGAATAATAGATTCGGCTTTCAGAAAATTGAATATACCGATGGATAAAGTGATTGTTAATCTTGATAAATACGGTAATATGTCAGCTGCTTCTATACCGGTGGCTTTAGATGAGGTAGTAAAGTCCGGAAAGGTGAAAAAGAATGATAAAATTATGCTTCTGGGTTTTGGGGCAGGATTGACCTGGGGTGGAGTTCTGATAGAATGGTGTATTTAAAAAGGAGTGATTTTAATGGAACGAATAAAAATTGTTACCGATAGTACCTGTGATTTAGACCCGGAAACGTTAAGAGAATACAAAATTACATCGGTCCCCCTCAAAGTATATTTTGGAGAGAAAGAGTACCGGGACGGCATTGATATTACTTCTGAAGAATTTTATAAGATGCTAAAAACTTCACCCTATCACCCGCGAACTTCCCAACCTTCACCCTATGAGTTTCTGGAATGCTACAAAAGTTTGAAAAGTGAAGCGGATAGAATTATATCCATTCATATTTCCAGTAAATTAAGCGGTACATATAATTCAGCATTAATAGCAAAAAAAATGGTGGATATACCTGTGGATGTTATAGATACAGAAGGTGCTTCAATTATGGTGGGGATTATTGCAAGGGAAGCTGCGAGGGCATCTCTTGAGGGAAAATCAAGGGAAGAAATAATTGAATTGATTAACTACTTAAAAGAAAAAATAAAAATTTATTTTTCTGTTGATACCTTGGAATATCTGCAAAAGGGCGGAAGAATAGGGAAGGCAGCAGCATTTCTGGGTGGTTTGTTAAATATAAAACCCATTTTGACATTAAAAGAAGGCATTATTGTACCTGTGGATAGAGTCCGAGGAAAGGACAGGGTATATAGCAGGTTATTGGAATTGGTAAGACAGGATAATATAACCGGGCCGTTAAATGTGGCTATTATGAATTCAAATGCTAGGGACGAAGCGGATATATTAAAAAACATGTTGTTGAATGAATTTCAAGTAAAAGAGATAATTACCGCTGATTTGGGACCGGTCATTGGTACTCATACCGGACCGGGTGTAATAGGAGTAGTTTTTTATAGTTGATCGCCGGAGGAGGAGAAGATATGTTTCATACCGAAATATGCGACCTTTTGGGCATAAAATACCCTATAATCCAGGGGGGCATGGCATGGGTTGCAACAGCAGAGCTTGCTGCAGCAGTTTCCAATGCAGGAGGCCTTGGAATAATAGGGGCAGGGAATATGCCGCCGGAAAGATTAAGAGAAGAAATTTTTAAGGTAAAACAATTAACGAATAAACCTTACGGAGTAAATGTATATTTTATGTCACCCTTTGTTGATGAGGTTATTAAAGTAGTAATAGAAGAAAAGGTTCCTGTAATTACTACGGGAGCAGGAAATCCCGGAAAATATATAGATTCTTTGAAAAAAGCTGGTATTAAAGTGATTCCCGTGGTAGCTTCTGTAGCCCTTGCAAAAAGGCTTGAAGGGATAGGCGTAGATGCGGTAATAGCAGAAGGAATGGAATGCGGAGGGCATATAGGAGAAATCACTACGATGGCTTTATTACCCCAGATCGTTGATGCCGTTAAAATACCCGTGATAGCAGCCGGAGGCATTGCGGATGGAAGAGGTTTTTTAGCATCGCTAATTATGGGGGCTAAAGGTGTACAAATGGGAACGCGATTTATTTGTTCGGAGGAATGTAAGGTCCATGATAATTATAAAAAAGCTATTATTGAAGCAAAAGACAGAAGTACGGTAGTTACGGGGAGACCTACGGGACACCCTGTCAGGGTTTTGAAAAATAAATTATCGAGGGAATTTGAAATTTTGGAACAAAAATGTGCTCCAATAGAAGATTATGAAGCTCTGGGGACGGGCAAATTAAAAGCTGCGGTGGAAGGAGATATTGAGTACGGTTCTTTAATGGCTGGACAAATTTCAGGGCTTATTAAGGATGTAAAGCCGGTTAAAAAAATAATCGAAGATATTATTAGCGAAGCTGATGAAATTGTTAAATCTATTAACTCAGGAAGGTTGTGGGAAATATGTCAAAAGTAGCTTTTATATTTCCGGGGCAGGGGTCCCAGTATGTCGGTATGGGAAGAGATTTATATGAAAAATTTGCTATAGCAAAAGAGTTATTCCATAAAGCTGATAAAGTTTTAGGATTGCCCATCTCAAAATTATGTTTTGAGGGCCCTGAAGAAAAATTGCGGGAAACAGAAAACACACAGCCTGCAATTCTTGTTCATAGTATTATATGCTATAATTTATTGAAATCCTACGGTGTAAATCCGGATATTACCTGTGGTCTTAGCCTGGGTGAGTATTCATCACTGGTAGCAGCAGGAGCCCTTTCTTTTGAGGATGCTGTTTCAATAGTAAAAAAACGTGGAAAGTATATGCAGGAAGCTGTTCCCATTGGCACCGGTGGTATGGCTGCTTTGATGGGACTTACCCGGGAACAGGTTCAGGAATTAATAAAAATAGCTTCAAAAGAAGGGGTGGTGGAAATAGCAAATTTTAACTGCCCTGGACAAATAGTAATATCGGGAGAAATTAATGCACTAAAATTCGCCATGGAGCTTGCAAAGGAGCTTGGGGCAAAAAAGGTTATAATGTTAAACGTAAGTGCACCTTTCCATTCAAGTCTTTTAGTTGGGGCAGGAGAAAAGTTGAAATATGATCTTGAAAGGATAAATATAAAAGCTCCTAAAATTCCGGTGGTTTTTAACGTAACAGCCGATAGTGAAGATGAACCTCAAAAAATTAGAGAATTACTGATAAAACAGGTAAGTTCACCCGTTCTCTTTGAAGATAGTATAAGGAGGATAGTAAAAAAGGGAGTAAATATCTTTATAGAAGTAGGCCCAGGAAAATCTTTAAGCGGGTTCGTAAAAAAAATAGATAAGAATGCAGAAGTATTAAATGTAGAAGATGTAGCGAGCTTAGAAAAAACCCTGAATCAATTAGGAGGAATACTATATGAATCTGCAGGGTAAAGTTGCTATAGTTACGGGAGGATCAAGGGGAATTGGAAAAAGTATATGTATAAAGCTGGCTGAGAAAGGTTGTAATGTAGTAATAAATTATGTAAAAAACGAATCCTTTGCCCTTGAAGTGGCGAGGGAAATTGAAAATATGGGTCAAGGTGCATATCTGGTAAAAAAAGATGTATCAAAAATTAAAGAAGCGGAGGAGCTGATTGAAGAGGTATATAAAAAATTTAATAATATTGATATATTGGTAAATAACGCGGGAATTACAAAAGATACGCTGTTTTTGAGAATGACAGAAGAAGATTTCGACAAAGTTTTAGATACAAATCTAAAAGGAACCTTTAACGTAACAAAAGCCGCGGTAAAATATATGGTAAAAAAACGTTTTGGAAGAATAATTAATATATCCTCAATCGTTGGGATTTACGGTAATGCAGGACAGGTAAATTACGCCGCTGCAAAGGCAGGTATAATAGGATTTACTAAAGCTTTGGCAAAAGAGTTGGGAAGCAGAGGAATTACAGTAAATGCAGTAGCCCCAGGATTTATAAAAACCGACATGACCACACCAATTATTGAAAAAGAAACCGAAGAAAAAATAATAGAAAGAATACCTTTAAAACGAATCGGTCTCCCGGAGGATGTGGCAAATTTAGTTGCTTTTCTTGCTTCAGATGAAGCTTCATACATTACCGGACAGGTTATTGCTATTGACGGTGGTTTAACTTTGTAATAATCTTATTATTGAATATTAGAATAAATTTTTAGTAGTATAATATTATAACTAAGAGAACTTATATCTGAAGGGAGGTGAAGTGATGGAAATTTTAGACAGAGTGAAAAAGATTATTGCCGATCAGCTTGGAATGGATGAGGATGATATCACTCCCGATGCCTCTTTTATAGATGATCTGGGAGCCGATTCGCTGGATATTGTAGAACTCATAATGGCTTTTGAAGAAGAATTTGACTTGGAAATCCCTGATGAGGATGCAGAAAAAATTAAAACCGTGCAGGATGTGGTGGATTACATAAAAAATCGTATCGGTTAATTTGTCATTATGTAAAATAGAAGAGAACATCAGTAAGTCCCGTGGAAATCTACGGGACTTTCTTTAAAATATAATAAAGAATTTATTTGGAGGAGATTATTGGATGAAAAAAAGGGTAGTTGTAACCGGACTGGGAGTTGTATCACCCGTTGGGATAGGAGTTAATAAGTTTTGGGAATCGTTAATTAATGGGAAATCAGGGATAAGCCGAATTGAGTTCTTGGATACATCTGATTTACCGGTTCAAATTGGTGGTGAAATAAAAGATTTCAATCCGGAGGAATTCATAGACAAAAAAGAAGCAAAAAAAATGGATAGATTTACGCAATTTGCTATTGCGGCTGCGAAAATGGCAATTGAAGATGCAAAATTAAACATAGATCAAATAGATAGGGAGAGAATAGGTGTAGTACTGGGCTCCGGAATAGGAGGAGTAATTACCTGGGAAGAGCAGCACAAAATACTTATGGAAAAAGGTCCGAAACGGGTTAGCCCCTTTTTTATCCCGATGATGATAGCCAATATGGCCTCAGCACAAATTTCAATGGAGTTTAACTTTAAAGGTCCAAACGTAACCACGGTTACGGCTTGTGCATCGGGTACTACTGCGATAGGAGAGGCCTTTAAAATGCTGCAGGATGGTAGAGCTGAAGTAATAATAGCCGGTGGAACGGAGGCACCTATTACACCTCTTTCCATTGCAGGTTTTTCTTCAATGAAAGCTTTATCAACCAGAAATAGCGAACCCGAGAGAGCTTCAAGACCCTTCGACAGGGAAAGGGATGGTTTTGTAATGGGAGAAGGAGCCGGGGTCCTGGTTCTTGAAACTCTGGAAAATGCTCTAAAAAGAAATGCCAGGATTTATGCGGAGGTTTTAGGTTATGGCTCTACCGCAGATGCTTATCATTTAACTCAGCCTGCTCCGGATGCGGAAGGTGCAGCCCGGGCCATGGAGATTGCTATAAAGGATGCGAATATAAAACCCGAGGATATTAATTATATTAACGCTCATGGCACCTCAACTCCTTTAAACGATAAATTTGAAACAATTGCTATAAAAAGGGTATTCAAGGAACATGCATATAAGCTTTATATTAGCTCTACAAAGTCGATGACGGGTCATCTGCTGGGGGCAGCAGGAGCTGTTGAGGGGATAGCTACTATTTTATCGGTATACAATGATGAAATCCACCCGACAATAAATTATGAGTACGAAGATCCCGAATGTGATTTGAATTATGTTCCGAATAAATTCGTTAAAACAAAAGTGAATTTTGCACTTTCCAATTCAATGGGTTTTGGGGGACATAATGCCAGTGTGATATTCGGTAAATACCTGGATGACAAAAAATGTTAAATTATTATGTTTAAGGAAGGTAACATATGGATGAACAAAGAAAAGCCAAGCTTGATGAGCTTCAAAAAATACTCGGGATAAGCTTTTATAATTTAGAATTACTCAATTTAGCTTTGGTTCATCCTTCTTTCTCCTACGAAAAGCGTTCCGAATTGGAAGAAAACAATCAAAGGCTGGAATTTTTAGGTGATGCGGTGCTGGAACTTGTAATTAGTCAGTGGATTTTTGAAGAATTCCCTGAGCACTCAGAAGGCGAATTGACAAAGATCAGAGCTTTTTTGGTGTGTGAAGAAACCTTGTCTTTAATATCAAAAGATTTATCCCTGGGAGATTATTTAATTTTGAGCAAAGGGGAAGAGTTAAGCGGAGGCAGAGAAAAAATATCAATTCTTGCTGACACTTTTGAAGCAGTACTCGGTGCTATATATCTTGATCAAGGTTTAGAAAAAGTTAGACAATTTGTAATAAGTAAATTTAAAGGAATAATAGATAAATTAAAGGCAGGAAATTTTGTTGCGGATTATAAAACCACCCTTCAGGAAATTTTACAGAAGAGATCTCAGGACAGGATAATGTATAATGTGGTAAAAGAGGAAGGCCCCGATCACGATAAAACTTTTTACGTCGAAGTAAAGTGGAAAAATAGAGTGCTGGGGCGCGGAAAGGGTAAGAGCAAAAAAGAAGCGGAACAACGAGCAGCAAAGGAAGCAATAGATCATCTTGATAAAAATTATAAATTTTGGTAATTATTTTATAGATAAAGAAGGAATTTTATGAGTCTCATAGAATATAAAATAATAAAAATACTTTAGAGGGGGTACATGTGTAATGGAAGTACTAAAAGTATCAGCTCAATCAAAACCTAAAGCTGTTGCTGGGGCGCTGGCAGCTGTTCTGAGGGAAAAAGGAGTTGCTGAACTTCAGGCAGTGGGTGCCGGTGCTGTAAACCAGGCTGTTAAAGCCATTGCAATTACAAGAGGCTTTGTTGCTCCAAATGGATTAGATTTAGTAGCTATTCCTGCCTTTGCAGAGATTGAAATCGATGGAGAAGAAAGAACAGCAATAAAATTTATCGTTGAACCCCGTTAAACTGTAGTGAAGTAAAATACCTGTCTTTTATAGACAGGTATTTTTATTTTTTATCGGTTTTATGTTAGTCGGTTTTATGGTAAAATTTTATTACTGTATGTTTGAGGTTTTATACCGGTAGGGGGAGCAAGATGTTTTTAAAAAAGATAGAGATACAGGGATTTAAATCCTTTGCCGACAGGATACAAATAGAGTTTCAACCAGGAATAAATGCCATAGTTGGACCTAATGGAAGCGGGAAAAGTAACGTTACTGATGCCATAAGATGGGTTTTGGGAGAACAAAGCGTTAAAAGTTTAAGAGGCAGCAAATTGGAAGATATTATTTTTGCCGGAAGTTTAAAAAGAAAACCCCTCGGTATGGCTGAAGTAACGGTAGTATTGGATAATGAAGATCATTTTTTGCCTCTTGATTTTACCGAGGTTTCTATAACAAGAAGGGTATTTCGCTCCGGCGAAAGCGAATTTTACTTAAACAAAGTGCCCTGCAGATTGAAGGATATACAGGAACTCTTGATGGATACGGGCATAGGTAAGGATGGTTATTCAATTATTAGTCAGGGAGAAATTGATGAGTTTTTACTTTCAAAACCTGAAGAAAGACGGTTGATATTTGAAGAAACCGCCGGAATCACAAAACATAAAGCGCGGAAAAAAGAGTCCGAAAAAAAGCTGGAAGAAACTTCTATGAATATTTCAAGACTGGATGATTTGATAAATGAGCTGGAGTATCAATTAGAGTCCTTGTATGAAGAAAAGGAAAAAGCTCTGGTGTATAAAAAACTCTCTGAAGCAGAAAAAGAACTTGAGGTAAATTTAATTTTGATCAAGTTACACAACGTGGAAAAGGAAATTAAAAACTATGAACAAGTACTGGCAAAAAATGAAGAGGAATTAAAAAGATTAAAAGATGCACTTTTCAAAGCTGAAGAAAAATTAAAAAATAAAAACGAACAATATGAAAAAGAATCCTTTAAATTAGAGAAATTAAGAGAAGAAACCCAGGAAAAAAATATTCAAATTTCTAATTTAAAAAAGGATATAGAGTTTTATACGGAAAAATTACAGGATTATCAAACTCAAAAGGAAGAATTATTGGCAAAAATTGAGGAACTGTCGGATAGAAAATTAAGCTGTAAAAATATTATAAAGGAAAAAATTTTGCTTTTAGAAGGAAAAAAATTAGAGAGGAATTCGGTAAAAGGGGAAATATCCAGGCTTAAAGAAAATGTTGAAGAAATAAATATTAAAATCTTTAATGAAGAAAAAAGGATTGAAGATTTAAAATCTCAGATTATAGATTTATTAAACTCCACAGCTGAAAGAAAAAACATATTGTCAAGCCTTAACACCATGAGCGATTCCTTAAAGAAAAGGAAAGAGCAGATTATTGGTGAAGTTGAACGATTACAAAAAACAAACCAGGTTACCTCTCAGGATATAGAGGCTATTGAAAAAAGAGTGAAAATGCTTGATAGTAATTCTGCGATTTTAAAATCTGGTTTAAATAGATTGTACAAAAAAATAACATTATTAGAAAGCAAATTCCGTGATTTACAAAAGATGCTATCGGATAAGGCGGCAAAATACAACGAACTTCAGTCCCGATTAAAAGCACTGAAACAACTTGAAAATAATTATGAGGGTTATCCGGTAGGTGTAAGGAATCTACTATTAGATTTGAAAAACGGAAGGATTAATATCGAAGGTATATACGGTTCCCTAGCTGAACTTATCTATGTAGAAAAAGAATACGAATTAGCTGTTGAAGCTGCCTTAGGAGGTTCTCTTATTGATATTTTATGTAAGGATGAAGATTCTGCGAAAAAAGCGGTAGAATACTTAAAAAAACATAATTTGGGAAGAGCCACTTTTCTTCCACTAACTTTGATGAAGCCAAAGATTATAAAAGATGAGGAACTATTACAATTTAAGACTTTTAAGGGATTTGTTGGACTTGCAGAATCCCTTGTGAAATATGATAAAAAATATAAGAACTGCATTTTAAATTTACTCGGCAGGGTGCTTGTTTTCGAAGATATGGATTCTGCGATTATTGCTTTTAGAAAGAATCCTGCATTTAAAATGGTTACTTTGGATGGGGAGATAATAAATCCTTCGGGTTCAATAACCGGCGGGAGCTTTAAAAAATCCTTATCTTTGTTAAGCAGAAAAAGAGAAATTAACTTGTTGAACAGCGAGATTAACAAAATAAATAAAGAAATAGAATTAATCAAAGATGAAGTGTCTAAAGTTAATAAAAAAATTGAAAGAAAAAATTACGCATTAAATTACCTTAAGAAAAGTTTAGAAAAAGCAACTATAGAAGTTGTTAAATTAAATCAGGAAAAAGCCGAGAAAAATAAGGTTTGGGAGGAAAGAAAAGAGAGGATACATATCCTTTGTTTAGAGCTTGATCAGATAGAAAAGGATTTAAAGGAATTAGATTCCGAGATTGTAGTAGCCAGGAAAGATATAGATGAACTAAATAAAAAAATATCCGAGAGCCAGCAAGAAATTAAAAAAATTAAAGATAGTATGCAGGCAGTTTTTTTAGCAAAAGAAGAAAAAGAGAAAAAATTAGAAGAACTTAACAATAGGCTTTCATTAATTAACAATGAAGAATATGGTCTAAGGTTAGAAATACAGCATTTACAGGAAAGTATAGATTTAATAAAAAATGAGGCTTTGGAGTACAATCAAAAGTTATCAAAGCTGTACGAGTTACAGGAAAGTATTCGTAATGAAAAGATGGCTCGAGAAAAATTTTTAGTTGAAATATCTTCAAAAAAAGATATTATGGATAGAGAATATGAAGAATTAAGGACTAATTTTATAGAAATTGAGAATGAAATAAAAAGCTTACAAAAAGAAATTTTATTATATAGGAAAAAAATAGAGAAATTTGATATTACGACAAATGATATAAAGATAAAAAAAGCATCTCTTGAGATGGAAAAAAATTTCTTGGAGAACCACCTCTACGAAAAATACAGGTTAAGTCCCGCCCAAGCTTTAGAATTGAAAAAAGAATTAGGAGAAATTGATCAACTTCAGGAAATGTTAAATAATGTAAAAGAGGAAATTTCTAAATTAGGACAAGTAAATTTAGGAGTAATAGATGAATACGAAAAAATTAAATCAAGGCAGGAATTTTTGGTTTCCCAAAAACAAGATTTGATATATGCAAAAGAAAAATTAACTAATTTGATTGCCGAAATCACAAAGACAATGGAAAAAATGTTTTTGGAGACATTTGAAAAAATACGAGAGGAATTCCAGGAGGTATTTGTTGAACTTTTTGGAGGAGGCAAGGCCGATATTTATTTAATAGATAAATCTATACCGCTGGAAACGGGAATTGAGATAGTAGCACAACCCCCGGGAAAGAAACTTCAAAATATAAATCTACTATCAGGTGGAGAGAGATCTTTTACGGCAATAGCTTTACTATTTGCCATTTTAAATGTTAAACCTACTCCCTTTTGTATTTTGGATGAGATTGAAGCCGCTTTAGATGATGCAAATATTGAAAGATTTGCTAATTACGTAAAAAAAGCGTCCAATAATACTCAATTTATTATTATCACCCATAGGAAGGGCACAATGGAGATAGCGGATGCTCTGTATGGAGTTTCTATGGAAGAAACCGCCGTTTCAAAAGTGGTGTCTTTAAAAGTTTGAGGAGGTGTATTATGGGATTTTTCAATAAAATTAAAGAGAGTCTTTCAAAAACGAGGAACAATCTGGTAAATAAATTAGAGGGGATCTTTAAGTTATCGGTAAAAATTGATGATGAGATCCTGGAAGAACTGGAAGAGGCGCTTATAACAGCGGATATTGGTGTGAAAGCCACGGAGGATTTAATTAATAAACTCAAATATAAAGTGAAAACCAATAAGATAAAAGATGCTGATGAATTAAAATCGGCCTTAAAGGAAGAAATGGTTAACCTTTTCCCCAAAAGTGATATTGTATTTAGTACTCCTGCTATCATTTTGATAGTAGGGGTAAATGGAGTAGGTAAAACTACCACGATAGGAAAGCTTGCTTATAAATATAAATCCGAAGGTAAAAAAGTAATTATAGCTGCAGCAGACACCTTTAGAGCTGCTGCGGTAGAACAACTCGTAGTTTGGGGACAGAGGGCTGGTGTGGAGGTAATAAGGCAGATGGAAGGTTCCGACCCCGCATCCGTTCTTTTTGATGCTATAAGAGCCGGGAAAGCCCGTCATGTGGATGTAATAATATGTGATACCGCCGGAAGACTTCACACAAAGAAAAATCTTATGGAAGAATTGAAGAAACTTTACAGAGTTGCAGAAAAGGAATTTCCCGAAGCAATAAAAATTAGCTATCTGGTTTTAGATGCTACTACCGGCCAAAATGCAATTTCCCAGGCAAAAATTTTTAAAGATGCAGTTAATGTTAACGGTATAATACTTACCAAATTGGATGGAACTGCCAAAGGAGGAGTAGCTCTGGCGATTGCTGCAGAGATGGGGCTACCTGTTTGCTATATAGGAACGGGAGAAAGCATTGAAGATTTTGCTGAGTTTGATCCGAAGGAGTTTGTAGATGCTATAATAAGCTAAGGTCTATTTAATTTATATAAAAAATTAATTTAAAAGATTGACATATAATCATTTTTTTTTTAGAATCTATATATGTAAAGCAAATATACTTTACAGACGAGAAGATGATAAAATGGAAGATATTGTTAAAATTAGTTTGCTATACGATTTTTACGGATCACTTCTTACCGAAAAACAGAGAGAGTATTTCGAACTTTATTATTTTAGTGACCTGAGCCTTAACGAAATTGCACAGAATTACAATGTCTCGCGGCAAGGAGTATTTGATAATATCCATCGTTCTTTAGAGTTTTTAAAACAATGCGAAGAAAAATTAGGGCTTGTAGAGAAGTTTTTAAGTCAAAAGAAGGCATTGGAAAGGATAAAATTGCAATTGGAAGGTTTATTACCGCATCTTGACGAATATTCAGGAGAAATTTTAAAGAAGGCTATTGAAGATTTGGATAAGCTGGTCAAAGAAGGGTGGGAATAGATTGGCATTTGAAGCCCTTTCTCAAAAATTGGATGCCATTTTTAAAAAGCTAAGGGGAAAAGGAAAGCTTTCCGAATCAGATGTAAAGGAAGCGATGAGGGAAATAAGACTCGCCCTTTTGGAAGCTGATGTAAATTATAAGGTAGTGAAGGATTTTATTTCAAAAGTCACCGAAAGGGCAATAGGGCATGAAGTAATGGAGAGCCTGACTCCGGGGCAGCAGGTTATAAAAATAGTATACGATGAGTTAACTAACCTGATGGGTTCCAAAGAAGCAAAGCTAAATTTAAAAGGTAATCCGGCTGTAATTATGCTTGTAGGACTGCAGGGCTCAGGTAAAACTACCACAGCCGGCAAATTAGGCAATTATCTTTCCAAAATGGGCAGAAGACCTTTACTTGTAGCGGCGGATATTTATCGACCGGCTGCAATAAAACAACTTCATGTAGTAGGAGATAAAGTAAAGGTACCGGTTTTTTCTATGGGTGAGAAAAATCCCGTGGAAATTGCCAGGGCTTCGGTAGAACATGCTTTTCGCCATGGAAACGATGTGGTAATATTAGATACGGCAGGAAGGCTTCATATAGATGAAGAATTGATGGAAGAATTAAAAGAAATTAAAAATGCCGTAGATCCATGCGAAATACTTCTTGTAGTAGATAGTATGACGGGACAGGATGCAGTTAATGTTGCTGAAAGTTTTCACAGCAAATTGGAACTAACGGGTTTAATTTTAACAAAACTCGATGGCGATACCAGAGGCGGAGCAGCCTTATCTATAAAGGCTGTTACAGGATGTCCAATAAAATTCATAGGAATGGGAGAAAAATTAGATGATTTAGAGCAGTTTCATCCCGACCGAATGGCTTCCAGGATTCTCGGAATGGGAGATGTATTGAGCTTAATCGAAAAAGCTACTCAGAACATAGATATAAAAAAAGCTAAGGAACTGGAAGAAAGGATAAGAAAGGAACAGTTCGATTTAAATGACTTTTTAGATCAATTGAAACAGGTTAGAAAGATGGGATCTCTTGATCAAATTTTTTCAATGATTCCGGGTTTTTCACCACAAAAAATGCAGGGCCTCGATTTTAACGAAAAAGAACTGGTAAAGGTAGAAGCAATAATTAATTCGATGACAAAGGAAGAAAGGCGGAATCCCTCAATAATTAACGGCAGCAGAAGAAAAAGAATTGCAATGGGAAGTGGTACAACGGTACAGGATGTAAATAAGTTATTAAAACAATTTGAACAGATGAAAAAACTTATGAAACAGCTGTCAGAAATGGAAAAATCCCATAAAAAGGGAAGATTTAGAATACCCTTCTTCAATTTTTAAAATTTAAAAGGAGGTGAAAAAATGGCAGTAAGAATCAGATTAAGGAGAATGGGGGCTAAAAAGAGACCTTTTTATAGAATTATAGTGGCAGACAGCAGAAGTCCCCGTGATGGTAGGTTCATTGAGGAAATTGGTTATTATAACCCGCTCACGGACCCTGCTGAAATTAAAATTAACGAAGAAAAGGCCCTTGGTTGGATTAAAAAAGGAGCACAACCTACCGATACAGTGAAATATCTTTTTAAAGTTACCGGCCTTTTGGATAAAATTAAGAGCAATAAAGAAACTACCCCCCAAACTCCAGAAGTAAAGGAGGAGTAATAATATGGTAGAATTGGTAGAATATATTGCAAAAGCATTGGTAGATCATCCTGAGGATGTTACTGTAAATAGAGTGGAAGGAGAACAATCTGTAATACTTGAATTAAAAGTTCATCCCGAAGATATGGGAAAAATTATCGGAAAACAGGGAAGGATAGCTAAAGCAATACGCACCGTTGTTAAAGCTGCTGCAGCAAAACAGGGTAAAAGAGTGGTAGTAGAAATATTGTAAAAATGGGTTAGGATGCTACCTAACCCTTTTTGAAAGAAATGGAGGTCACCGGTTTGAAACAGTATATAACCGTTGGCCGAATAATTTCACCTTGGGGGGTTAGAGGGCAGGTTAAGGTAGAACCTCTAACCGATGATATTCAGAGGTTTAAAAATTTAAAAGAAGTTTTCTATGAACAAGAAAATTACTTAGAAAAATTGGTTATTAAAGAGGTAATTTTCTTAAAAAAAGCCTTTGTGGTATTGAAATTTGAAGGAGTAGACGATGTAAAGGAAGCAGAAAAGTTCAGGAATAAATATATAATGGTCCACAGAAAAGATGCGGTTAAATTACCAGAAGGGCGTTACTTTATTTGTGACATTATTGGTCTTAAAGTTTATACCGTTGACGAAGAGTATTTAGGAGAAATAATAAATGTGATTCAAACAGGAGCCAATGACGTTTATGTGATAAAGAACAATGAAAATAAAGAAATATTGATTCCGGCCATTAAAGAAGTCGTTAAAAATATCGACATTGAAAAGGGCATTATGTTCATATTCCCTATGGAGGGGTTAATTTAGTGCTAAGGTTTTTTATACTTACAATTTTTCCGGAGTTTTTCGATAGCCCTCTTAAAGTTAGCATTCTAAAAAGAGCGATTGAAAAAAAGCTAATAGATGTAGAACTTATAAACATCAGAGACTTTTCAAAAGACAAGCACCGAAAAGTCGATGATTATCCCTACGGTGGCGGTGCTGGGATGGTGATGAAGCCGGAGCCCATATTTGAAGCTATTGATTATGTTAATTCTATTACCGCATCGCAGAAAAAAAGGATTATTTTAATGTCGCCTCAGGGGAAAATTTTCAACAATGAAATCGCCAGAGAACTTTCAAAAGAAGAAGAACTTATAATAATTTGCGGCCACTATGAAGGAGTTGACGAAAGGGTAAAGACCCTGATTACCGATGAGATATCCATAGGCGACTTTGTCCTTACAGGGGGCGAAATACCTGCCCTTGCAGTAATAGACGCTGTATCGAGATTATTGCCAGGAGTTTTGGGATGCGATGAATCGGCCCTATTCGAATCTTTCAGTGATGGTTTGCTGGAATATCCGCAATATACAAGACCAGAAGAGTACCGGGGTCTCAAGGTTCCGGAGGTGCTTTTGTCTGGCAATCACCGCGAAGTAGCCCTTTTCAGAAGAAAAGAATCTTTGAGGATTACCTATGAGAAAAGGCCGGACTTACTAAAAAAGGCTAAATTAACGGAAGACGACAAAAAGCTTCTAAAAGAACTAAATATCGATTTAGATTGACGCCTTTTGTTGTAAACTAATTTTCTTTATGCTATAATTACATTTGTTAAAAGAAGGGAGGTCCGTAAAATGTCCGATTTGGTCAGAGCAATTGAACAGGAACAGATGAAAACGGATATTCCGGAGTTTAGACCCGGCGATACCGTGAAGGTATATACGAAAGTTATCGAAGGCAACCGTGAAAGGATACAGGTTTTTGAAGGAGTTGTTATAGCAAGAAAAGGCGGTGGCCTTAGGGAGACATTTACCGTTAGGAAAATATCCTACGGCGTAGGTGTGGAGAGGGTATTTCCCCTTCATTCACCAAGGATTGAAAAAATTGAAGTTGTTCGCAAGGGAAAGGTTCGCAGGGCAAAGCTATATTACTTGAGGAAGCTTAAAGGAAAAGCAGCAAAAATAAAAGAAAGGGACTGATAACAGTCCCTTAATTTATTAAGGAGGCGATTGAGTTTTGGAAATCCAATGGTACCCGGGACATATGGCGAAAGCTAAGAGGCAGATGAAAGAAATATTGAAAGTAATAGATGTTGTACTGGAACTGGTAGATGCGAGAGCACCTGAATCCTCCCACATATCGGATATAAAAGATATTGTCGGAGAAAAGCCCATTATAAGGGTATTAAATAAAGAAGATTTGGCGCAAAAAGAAGTTACGGAAAAATGGCAAAACTACTACAAAGAAAAGGGAATTATATCTTTTTCGGTAGATTCAGTTCACAAAAGCGGTATCAAAGAGATAATAGGTTATATAAAAAATATAAAAAAGCAAAAAAATAGCGTTGTTCGCTGTATGGTAATGGGGGTACCTAATGTTGGCAAATCTTCTTTTATTAACCAATTGGCTGGTAGGAAAAGTGCGAAGACGGGAGATATACCGGGTATCACCAAAGGGAAAATGTGGTTAAAAGTTAATAAAGATCTGGAGCTCCTTGATACTCCCGGAATTTTATGGCCCAAATTTGAAAAAAGAGATGTAGGCATTAAACTTGCTATATTAGGATGTATAAAGGAAGAGATTTATAATCCCGAAAAAATAGCTTTAATTTTAATTAAGTTTATATCATTAAAATTCAGAAAAGAATTAATGGAAAGATTCAAATTAGATTCTCCCGGCAATCCCGAAGATATCCTGAGGGAAATCGGAGAAAAAAGAGGATGTCTCCTGGCAGGGGGCAGGATTGATACATTAAAGGCTTCAAAGATAGTTTTAAAAGAGTTTCGGGATGGGAAAATAGGAAAAATTTCCTTAGAAGAACCCTGCGATAATGAATTCTGGGAAATTTATAATGAAGATGTAGACGATAATCAAAAAAGTATCTATTTGTAAGGAGTAAAAATATGGTGATAAAAGAAGAAGAAAGGCTAAAAAAATTATTTGAATTTGAAAAAAGGCTGAGGGAAAGAGGTTACAAATTGATTGCAGGCGTGGATGAGGCGGGTCGTGGACCTCTTGCAGGACCTGTTGTGGCTGCAGCCGTAATACTTCCGGAAAATGTTTTTATCCCAAACCTGAAAGACTCAAAATTGTTAAGCGAAAAAAAAAGGGAAGAAGTATATGAAGAAATAGTTAAAAATGCAATTTCTTATTCTTTTTCAATAGTAGATGAGAGATACATAGATGAGCACAATATTTTAAAAGCAACTTTGTTTGCTATGAAAAATGCGGTTCTCGGACTTAAAATTTCTCCGGATTATATAATTGTAGATGCTTTAAAAATACCCGAAATAGATTTGCCACAGGAAGGAATAAAAGGTGGAGATAGGATTTGCGGCTCTATTGCAGCTGCATCTATTGTAGCAAAGGTGGAAAGGGATAGAATTATGAAGCAGTATCACAATTTATATCCCCAGTATGATTTTTTGCATAATAAAGGTTATGGTACAAAAAAACACATAGAATCTATTAAAAAATTCGGATATTCTCCAATACATAGAAAAACTTTCAGCATTAAAAATTTAGAAATGTGATAGAAAAATCTATGTATTATTTTAATAAACTTGCCATATAATCAGTTTTTAAATTTTATATCAAAGAGCTTAGGATTGCTGAGTTTTAGATAGTTAATAGTTATAGGCAGATTTAGACCTTTTTGTTATAGGTTAACAAAGGAAAACGAAACTCAGTACATAATTTTATATATAAAAGTTAAAAAGTTACACAAAGTTAGTTTCGAAAGGAAGGTGAAAATATGAAAGGGCCGTTAGAAGGAATTAGAGTGACGGATTTGAGCCATGTCCTTGCAGGACCGGCTTGTACAATGATTTTGGCAGATCTGGGTGCAGAAGTCATTAAGGTAGAACCACCTGATGGCGATGATGCAAGGCAATTTGGGCCTTTCAAGAATGATCAAAGCGGGTATTTTATTAGTATTAATAGGAATAAAAAAAGCGTATGTGTTAACCTGAAGACTGAAGAGGGCAAAAGAATTCTGCGGGATTTGATAAAAATTTCGGATGTAGTTGTGGAAAACTTCAGACCGGGCACGATGAAAAAATTGGGCTTTTCCTATGAAGAAATGAAAAAAATAAATCCCGGAATTATATACTGCTCTATTTGCGGTTTCGGACACGACACTTTACCGGAGTATTCTTCAAAACCTGCTTATGATATGGTTGTTCAGGGATACAGCGGTTTGATGAGTATTACGGGACCGGAAGGAGGTCCTCCCGTAAGGGTTGGAACTTCCATTGGGGACCTGGTAGCTGGACATCATGCGGCTATTGGAATTTTAAGTGCACTCATCCACAGGGAGAAAACGGGAGAAGGTCAACATATAGATATTTCTATGCTTGATGGATTGGTTTATTTTTTGGAAAATGCGATAGTAAGGTATACTATGACGGGAGAGATACCGGGTCCTCTGGGAACGGCACATCCTACTATCACACCGTTCCAGGCTTTTAAAACAAAGGACCACTATATAATCACCCCAATTGGTAACGATAAATTATGGGCATTATTCTGTGAAGCGATTGGCAGGGTTGATTTAATAGATCATCCCAAATTCAAGACAAATCCTCTCAGGAATGAGAATAAAAAAGAATTAATACCAATACTGGAAGAAATTATGCTTACCAAAACCACTCAGGAGTGGATGGAAATATTTGATAAGTACAACTTGCCTTATTCTCCGATAAACACCGTTGATAAAGTAGTAAATGACCCGGTAGTGAATTACAGGAAAATGGTGGTTGAAATAGATCAGCCTTTAGTAGGTAAAGTAAAGATTACCGGTACTCCCTTCCATATGTCAAAAACTCCTGGAGAAGTTAGAACCCCTGCTCCTCTTCTTGGAGAACACACCGATGAGGTTTTGAAAAACCTGTTAAATTATACCGAGGAGGAAATAAAAACTTTAAGGGAAAAGAGTGTAATTAATTAAAAAAATTGTATATATAAAATGCCTACCCTTCAATTTTTTAAGGGAAACAGGTTCTATGTATATAGTGCAGGCTTAAACTTAAATAAAAAAGCTCCGTCTTATGGTAAAAAGCTTTTGATATTTTATCTTTTACCATAAGAGGAGCTTTCTTCTTTTTATAATTATTTGACTTGCAAATTATTTTTTAAAATATTTATAGCAGCTTCTTTAATTGAATAATATCCCGTACAACGACAAAGGTGGCCTCCTAATGCTTCTAATATTTCATCTTCAGAAGGGTTGGGTTTTCTTTCAAATAATGCTTTTGTGGCCATCAATATACCCGGTGTGCAAAAGCCGCATTGCACCGCATTGTGATTGATAAATTCCTGTTGTATAGGATGAAGTTTCTCCTTTTCGGCTAATCCTTCTACGGTTATTATATTAGCTTCGTCCGCTTCTACAGCTAATATTATGCAGGACCTAACGGGTTTTCCATCCATTATTACAGTGCACGCTCCGCATTCACCGTTTCCGCAACCATGTTTTGTACCTGTAAGTCCAACCTTTTCCCTTATAAAATCGAGGAGAGTCATTTGGGGTTCAACAAAATCTTCATAAAAAATTCCGTTTATATTCATTTTAATGTAGTATTTATTCATTTAAAATATTCCCTCCCTTCATTTCCCGAATAGCCTCTTTTATTAAATATCCAACCATTTTTTTCTTGTAATAGGGAGTAGCTCTTAAGCTGCCTGCTCTCGGATTTATTTCTGAAAGTATAATTTCGATAGCTTTATCTATATTTTGCAATGTATAAGGTTTACCTTGAAGATATTGTTCGGCATTCTTCATCCTTACAACCGTTTTTTGAACCGCACCAAGGGCTATACGGATTTCGGAAAATACAGGAAGATCAACATCTTTTAAATATACTGCAACAGCCACTGACGACAAATCCATGCCTTTTACCCTGCTTACTCTATAATAACGACTGGCGGAGTTTTCTTCTAAATCAGGTAAAATCACGCCTTTTAATAATTCTCCTTTTCTCAAATCAACTTTTCCAGCATCAATTAAAAAATTTTCCAACGGAATAATTCTTGAGCCATTTTTAGAAATTATTTCAACCTTTGCATTGTATACTAAAAGACCGGGCACCGTATCGGCGGAAGGTGAGCCGTTGCAAATATTACCTCCGATGGTTGCTCGATAGCGGATCTCAAGACATCCGAGGACGCCAGCACCTTCTACCAATGCACGGTACCGAGAAAGCAAAGGTGAGTTTTTTATTTCATCAACGGTAGTTAGAGCACCGATGAAAATTCCTCCATCAATTTTTTCTATTCCTTTTAATTCTTTTAACCCCTTTATATCTATGAGAAAAGAAGGATTTATCTTTCCTGACTTTAGATTGACAACAACATCCGTGCCACCAGCTAATACCATTGCATTTTCTTTTTCTAAGTATTCAAGGGCGTCTGTTAAAGTATTTGGTTTTATATAATCAAAGTTCATTTACTTCACCTCCTCAAGGGCTTTTAATATTTGTTCCGGTGTAACGGGAATTTGATTGAAACTTATTTTTAAAGCATCGTATAAGGCATTAAGTATAGCAGGTGATACAGCCACTGCACCGTGTTCACCAAGACCTCTTGCTCCATAGGGTCCTGTCTCTTCAGGAGTTTCTATAAAAATTACCTTTGCTTCATCCGGAATATCTTCAATTCCGGGAATTTTGTAATCAACAAGGTCATTATTTCTTATTTTTCCCTTATCGGAAAATATCAGGACTTCCGAAATCGTTGCTCCCAAGGCTTGTATCATTGCTCCTATTACCTGGTCCCGTGCAATTTTTGGATTTATTATTTTTCCTGCATCGATGGCGTTTACAAGTTTTTTGATGTGGTATCTTCCCGTATTTTTATCTATTTCCACTTCTACCCCTACACAACCGCAGGTCCAGTCAGCAGCAGCATTACCTTGACCGGTTTCGGGATCTAAAAATTCAAGCCCTGAAGGAACAAAGCTTCCTTCGCCTATTAGGGGTGAGGTGATAGCAGAGCCTTTTTCGTCGACATACCCGGAAGCTATTTTTTCCAGTTCCACTTTGATGCTGGGGTTAATTTTTGAAAAGACATAATCTATATTAAAATCCACTTCATTTTCGGGTATCTTTAATACTCTTGATCCGGCTTTCTTTATTTTAGACGATAAATCCTTAGCAGCAATTAATATCGCATTTCCTACTCCCCATGTGGTATGACTTGCTACGGTTTGCCATTCATATGGAGAAAAAGAAGTGTCCACTTGTTTAACTATCTTTATTTTTTCAACGGGAAGGTTTAAAGCTTCTGCAGCAATTTGAGAAAGAGCAGTATAGGTTCCCTGTCCCATCTCTATTGCGCCAACGTATAAAGTAATACTTTTATCTTCATTTAATTTCATTACTGCCCCGGATTGGGCATTATTCGGCATAATTGGAGTCTTCATATAAGCTGCTATTCCTCTGCCGATCAGTAAATCTTTATTTTCTTCCCTGGGTTCTTTAAAAATTTCTTCAGCTACTTTTTTTACACACAAATCAAATCTGCCGGAGTTCTCATTCATTACCTGGCCAATTGCGTTCTTTTTTCCCGGCCCCAAAATATTTTTCAATCTAAATTCTACCGGATCAATTTTCAATTCCCGTGCGATTTTTTCCATTTGGAGTTCACAGGTAAAATGGGCTTCGGGATGACCGTAACCTCTGAAAGCTCCAGTGGGTGGAGTATTTGTATATACTCCGTACACATCAATTTGTAAATTATCTATTTCATAAGGACCGGTGGCAGACATACCTATACCGTTCACGATATTAACCGCATAATCGGCATAACCACCGGCACCAAGAAGAATTTGTGCTTTTAATCCGAGTATTTTGCCTTCTTGTGATACTGCCGTTTCGTATTTTGCAAAGACACCCCTTCCAACATTTGTACCTTCAAACATCTCTTCCCTTGTAAGGGAAAGTTTTACATATCTTCCCGGTACCATTTTTGCTAAAAATGATACAAGAGGTTCTATGGTTACATCGGATTTTCCTCCAAAACCGCCACCGACATACGGGACGATAACCCTTACATTGGATAAAGGTAAGGAATGAATTTTGGATACTATATTCTGTACCACAAAAGGAGCCTGGGAACTTGTATAGATCGTAAAGGTATTATCATAACCGTATAAAGCAATAGCACAGTGGGGTTCTAACTGGACGTGGTGTACGTAAGGCACCCAGTATTCGCCAGTAATAATTTTATATGCGTTTTTAAAAGTATTTTCTATATTTCCCCGCCTTATTTTAAAATGATGGAAGCAATTTTTACCTTCGGGTTTAATAAACCCAGCTCTTTCATATTCAAAAACATTTTCGTGAATAATAGGAGAATTTTCTTTTATAGCCTCCTGCGGGTAAATTACAAAGGGGAATTCTTCATATTCAACTTTTATCTCTTTAACTGCTTCTTCTGCAGCATATTTTGAAGTAGCTATCACGCATGCAACGGGTTCGCCGGCATACCTTACTTTGTCTTTTGCGATGGGGTATTGATCCTGGATACATGCTCCTACTCTTTTTACATCTAAATCTTTGCCAGTAACTATCTTGACGACTCCTTTTATTTTTAATGCATTTGATATATCTATTTCTAAAATTTTTCCATGAGCTATGGGTGATCGGAGCACTTTGGCAAATAGCATTCCTGGAAATTTCATATCATCGGTAAAAACGGCATTTCCGGTGACTTTCTCGAAACTATCCACACGCTTATAATTTTTACCAATATAAGAAAATTCCATAGTATTCCTCCTTATCTATACCAGAATTTCCGACCTCATTTCGGTTTTCGCAATAATCTTACCCTTCCTTATGACAAAAAGACGAGGTGGGGTGAGCCTTATAGCGTCTTTAATATTTTCTGCATCAATTACAACAATATCGGCTCTTTTACCGGCTTCGAGTCCGTAATCGCTTAGTCTTAAAATTTTAGCAGCATTATAGGTTGGCATGTTAAACACTTCTTCTATTTCGTGGGGTAAGCTCATGTGGGCAGCATGAGCTGTAATTAAAGCCACCTGTAAAAGGTCCGCACTTCCAAAGGGGTAAAAAGTGTCTTTAATACAATCTTGCCCGAAACTTACGTTTATGCCCCTTTCAATCAGTTCCTTTACCCTTGTGATACCTCTGCGTTTTGGTTGTTTATCCAATCTTCCCTGAAGCATTAGATTGGTTGCGGGGTTTGTAATCATATTTATTTCTGCTTTTTTTACCTTTTCCATGACGTATTCAGCGTAATGGTCGTCATAGGCTGCCAGTGCACATGTGTGACCCGCAGTCACTCTTTTGAAATAACCCCGTTTTATGGTTTCATCTGCTACCATTTCTAAGGTTCTGTAGAAAGGGTCATCGGTTTCATCCACATGCATATCGATATCAACATCAAATTCCTCAGCAATATCGAATACTATCTTTACGTGCTTTCTACTGTCTTCGGGAGAGAACTCATTTGCAGGCATCCCTCCGATTAAATCAGCCCCCATTCTCATAGCTTCCCTTAATAATTCCTCACATCCCGGATTTTTTATTATACCTTCTTGAGGAAACGCCACAATTTGTATATCAACAAGATGTTCACATTCACGCTTCAATTCCAGAACACCTTCTAAAGGTTTTAATCCACCGATGGTGTCCACATCTACGTGTGTTCTAATTCTTGTGGTGCCATTTTTAACCGCCATTTCCACAACTTCTTTTGCTCTATTTACAATATCATCTTTTGTGTAATTTGCTTTTTTCTCCCAAATGATTTCAATAGCTTCCATCAAAGTACCGGATTTATTGGGTCTCACCACATCCACAATATTTACCTTGTCTAAATGTATGTGAGGGTCGATAAAAGCAGGGACGGTTAGTTTTCCTTTTGCATCAATTTCTTTTTTAGCAGAGTAGTTTAGATTAGGCGCAATTTCAACTATTTTTTCATCTTTAATCGCAATGTCCATTGGAGTTTGTTTATCTCTTAATTTTGCGTTTCTAATAATTAAATCCATTGCAGACATCTCCTTTCATAATATGAAAAAATTATTTTATATTAAGAAACTATTTAATAGATTCGTTAATTTTTGCAAAAATCCTTCTAAAATTTTATTAAATAAAAATTAAATATTACACAAAGATTAATATTGCGAATTGTATAAATATAACAAAAGCCCATCTAAATAAGATGGGCTTTGTTTTCATGTTTTAATTTGAAAAAGAATTAGTAAAAAACATTGTAAAGCGTTTCTGAAATTTCAGCAGCAGTTTGCTTTACTATATATCCCAGTTCAAGGATTCTTTTTTCGTCTGCTCGTACAGAAGGTACTATGGTTGAAATGGCAGCTATTACATTACCTTTATTATCAAGAATAGGTGCACCTATCGCTGTAATCATTTCTTCAAATTCTTCTTTTTCAATGGAGTATCCTCTCTTTATAGTAGTCTTTAATTCTTCATAAAATAATTTCTCATCGGTGATAGTGTAAGGAGTATACTTTTTTAATCCGTTTATTTGTAAAAAATTTTTTAATTCATTAGGATTCATATAAGCTAAAAATATTTTACCAACAGCTGTACAGGTTAGAGGGATTCTTCTTCCTATCATCAAGTATGCTCTCAAAGTCTGCTTTGATTCATAACCTTTTATACATACCGCTTCTTCTTCATCCCTTATAAATATATTTGTGGTTTCTCCTGTGATTTGTGCACATTTTTCTAAAAAAGGATAAGCCTTTGAAAAAAACCTTTCATATAATTTTTGCCTTACCAGGACTCCGAAAATTTCTGGACCGAGCTCGTATTTTTTGTTTACTTTATTCTGGCTTATAATACCTTCTTCCAGCATTGTTTTTAAAATATGGTGTATGGTACTGGCATTATAACCTGTCAATTTTTCAATTTCAGAGATGCTGAGTTCTCCTTCTGAATTCATTAAAACCTTAAATATGTGGATTGCTTTTTGCACTGATTTTATTACTCCGTTATTATTTTGCATTATCTTCACCTCGTAATTTATTATAACAAACAATAATTCTACTAAAAGCTAAAAAATCCTTTTTTAAAAAATTATTATTATTTTGCAACAAAAAAATTTAAAGTAAATTGTATAGATTTTATAAGTTTTAAAAAGAGGAAAAATGAAAAGAAAAGAGAATATAATATAATAATTTCATTATATTCAAAAATAATTTCATAATATGAAAGGAGGAATCATAATGGAAAATCATGACAGGGATTTTCCGCTGGATCACGTACCTGATAATTCTCGCGTTGGTCTTTTATCTTTATCGGCAGTACTTCTGGGATTTACTTTTTTCAGTCCCACGATGATAGCCGGAGGAAAAGTTGCAGCAAATTACGGGCTAAATGATTTTATTAAAATCATGATACTGGGGAATTTAATTTTAGGACTTTATGTGGCAATAATGTCTGTTATAGGGACTAAAACGGGCCTGACTTCAGTCTTACTTTCCAGGTATGCCCTTGGAACAGCTGGCGCAAAATGGGCGGATATATTGCTTGGCGGAACCCAGCTCGGATGGTACGCTGTTTCGGCAGCTTATGTGGCGGAGCTCTTTGTGAAGGCACTTAATATGAACGAATCCAGCTATATTTTTTGGGCAATATTTTGGTCAATTGTCATGGGAATAACAGCAGTATACGGATTTAAAGGAATGGAAATAGTTTCATATATAGCAATTCCTCTGATATTAATTCTGGCAGTTTGGACCCCAATCTTAGGCATTCAAAAAGCTGGTTCCTGGGCAGCACTTTCGCAGATCAAACCGGCTTCTAACATGAACATCACCACTGCGTTGACGGTAATAGTAGGAACCTTCGCTTCAGGAGGTACGCAGGTAACCAACTGGTCCAGATTTGCCAAAGGAGCGGGTGTTAGCTTTTTTGCTGCAATGCTGGCGTTTTTTATAGGAAACGGTCTCATGATTTTTGCGGGTGGAATAGGTGCTATCGCTTTTCAGCAGCCTGACCTGGTAGAGGTATTTTTACAGATGGGCATTATTTTCTGGGCTCTTGTAATATTGACAATAAATATTTGGACAACCAATGACGCTGCAGCTTACGCTTTTGGGGTAGCAGGTTCGGAAATGTTCAATAATCCTAATAAAAAACCTTTTGTCATTGGTGGAGTTTTGATTGCCACTATTTTAGCTGCTACTCGGATTTACAATTATTTTATTCCCTGGCTCGTCCTTCTTGGAATTTTTATACCACCCTTGGGGGGTACAATTATTGGAGACTACTTCTTTGTTTGGAAGACAGAATTGCCCAAGCTGGATACGGTAAATTTTAGGGGGTTAAGGATCGCAAATTTAATAGCCTATTTAATAGGAACTTTTTCAGCTTGGGTAGGGAATACTTATAATATTGGTATACCGCCGCTTCAGGGTATAATTGTGGCTGCGATAATGGTTCCTGTTGTAAATAAGATTTTCGAATTATTAGGGATTGATGATAAACATAAAGTAGTAGTTAAATAGTAATTTATAGTAATTTTAAGGAGTGGCCTTTATTATGCCACTCCTTTATTATTAAAAAAAAGGGAAAATAGAGATTGGTGTAGAATATAATAACGGGGTGTAATTATGGACATGAAATTTGAATTAAAATACAAGATCTGGCTTGATAGAAATGGAAAAGCCTTTGGAGACGGCCCTTTAGAATTATTAAAGAATATTGAAAAAAACGGATCGCTATCAAAAGCTGCAAAGGAAATGAATATGTCTTACTCTCAGGCATGGAATTTATTGAATACCATTGAAAAGAGATTGGGGATTAAACTTGTTGTTAGTAAAGCAGGAGGAGAAAACGGGGGAGGATCTGAAATTACGGATGAAGCAAGGGCTTTAATGAAAAAATATGAGGAATTCAGAGAAAAAGTGGACAATTCTTTATGGAGTATTTTTAATGAAATTTTTAATTAATTATTTTATTAATAAATAAAAATATTTTGTATTTGGGTTATAAACTAAAAAAATAACTATTATGACAAAATTATATAGATTTAAAGTATCCATGATTATAAAATATTAAGCTGAATAATTGTTTTTTTATGATAACGTTATACTTATAAAAATATAGCGAAAAAAGGAGTGCGTAGGATGAAAATATTACCTGTGGAAAAAGCAGTGGGAATGATATTATGTCAGGATGTCACAAAGATAGTGCCCGGAGAGTTTAAAGGAAGGGCTTTTAAAAAAGGGCATATTATTAAAGAAGAAGACATCCCGGAATTGCTTAAACTCGGTAAGGAACATGTCTATGTCTGGGAAGCAAAGGAAGGCGAAATTCATGAAGATGAGGCGGCAATAAGGATTGCAAGGGCTGTTTCCGGTGAAAATGTTGTTTTTGATGAACCTTACGAAGGAAAGTCTTCTTTAAAATCTACAATAAAAGGATTATTAAAAGTAGATCAGGAATTGCTATATGAGATTAATTCTGTTGACCTGGTAACTGTAGCTTCTTTACCTGATAATTTTACTGTTGAAGAAGGGCAAAAAATAGCTGGTGCCCGGGTAATTCCGCTTGTAATAGAAGAAAAGATTATTAACAAAGTTGAAAAGATATGCAGTGAAAGAAAAATTTTCAATGTGAAACCCTACAAAAAAATGAAAGCCGGCATAATAACAACTGGAAGTGAAGTATATAAAGGACGTATTAAGGATAGATTTGGCCCAATAATGATAAAAAAGCTCGAATATTTCGGTGCGGAATTTTTGGGACAAATCTTTTGTCCTGATGATGTTAATTTAATTATTAAGGGAATAAATGAGATGTTAGAAAAAAATGCAGAAGTGGTGATCTTAACGGGGGGTATGTCGGTGGATGCGGATGACCTTACGCCAAAGGCAATAAAAGAATGCTCTGATCATGTAGTGACTTACGGAGCGCCTGTTCAACCGGGGAATATGTTTATGCTGGCTTATAGAGGGAATAGAGCTTTACTGGGAGTTCCCGGATGTGCTATGTATCACAGGACCACAATACTGGATGCTATTTTACCCCGCATTTTCGTTGGAGAAAGGCTCAAGAAAGAAGATTTTATAAAAATGGGGCTTGGAGGATTATGTCAGGGATGTGAAGTGTGCAGGTATCCCAATTGTTATTTTTGCAGGTAATTTTTATTTAACAAATGTAGTTCTGGGCGTAAGAGGTGTTAAATAGTGTTGAATAGAAAAAAAAATATATTTATTACAGGGAAAAGACGGGTAGGCAAAAGTACAATTATTGATAAGGTAATTAATAAAATTGAATTAGAAATTAGCGGATTTAAAACAAAACCTTTTTTTAATTCATTAGGAGAAGTTGTAGCCTTTACTATAAATTCAGCAAGTAATGCAGACTGTAAAGAAGAACCACAATTTATAGCAAAGAAAATAGATAAAAGGAAATGGATGGCTCAACTACAAACTTTTGAAA
The DNA here is from genome assembly GCF_049723235.1 of Thermovenabulum sp. Taxonomy (NCBI): domain Bacteria; kingdom Bacillati; phylum Bacillota; class Clostridia; order Thermosediminibacterales; family Thermosediminibacteraceae; genus Thermovenabulum; species Thermovenabulum sp. The sequence goes on from NZ_JBNARB010000015.1 coordinate 59,563, forward strand.
CATATGGAGTAGAATTGCTGAGAAAATCTTTATATGACGAATCTAAAGTTATAGTAATGGATGAAATTGGGTTTTTTGAGGCTTCTGCATGTAATTTTCAAAAAATGATAAATGAATGTTTGTCTTCAGAAAAGGTTGTATTTGGTGTAATAAAGCCAATACCCCTTCCTTTTATAAAAAAAATAAAAAATAGAGAAGATGTTGTTATATATGAGATTACAAAAGATAATAGAGAAGAAGAATTCGAAAAAATTTTGAAAGACCTAAGGGAAGTGCTAACAAGTGTTTAATTGGAATAGTGAAAGTATAAGATGGTTTGAAGAAGCTGCTGAACATACAAGGTTTTATAAAGACATTATAAACTTGACTAAAAATTATATTAGAGAATGTGATACTGTATTAGATATAGGGTGTGGTACGGGCAGACTATCTATCGAATTATCTAAAATTGTAAAACAGGTATATGCGATTGATATTAGTGAAGAAGTCATAAACTATCTTAATGAGAAATACAAGAAAAATAATATTAATAATCTCTATACATTTATCGGAGACTGGAGAAATTTAAATATAGATATAGAAAAATTTGATGCAATTTTTATGTGTTATATGGGTTGTATTTATGAAGAGTTAGAAAAGTTAATGTCAATGACTAAAAGGTTTTTAATAATGATACTCCCCGAAGATAATAAAACGAACACGTTTTGTTTAAATAATTTTATACCTGAATTTAAAAAGGAAATTAAGGATACAGCAAAAGAATATATAAGTTTTTTATTAAAACAAAAAATAGAATTTATAGCAATAGATCATGAATGTGAGTTTGGACAACCTTTTACCAATCAACAAGAATTGAAAAAATTTATTTATTACTATTATGGGGGAGATGTATGGAAATTAGTTGAAAATAATGTAGATAAGATATTAATTAAAAAAGAAAGTGGATATTATTTACCAAATATTAGAAAAAGTAAAATTATCATAATAAAAAATAGGGAGGAAGAAAAATGGGGATAAAAAATTTTACGCTTAGGGATCAAATATTAATATCATTAATTGCGGTTATTTCAATTGTAACAAAACCGATGATAACATCTTTTTCATCTTTAGTTACCATGTCATTACACGTTCCTGCAGGAGTAATTGGTGGATTTTATTACATGTTTTGGCTGATTTTCACATTTAAATTAATAAAAAAGCCGTTCTCTATAATTTTACTTTGTGTCTTGCAAGCTGTTCTTGCTGTTTTATTAAATAATATATTCATATTAAAAGCGTTAACTTATCTACCCCCAGGTATTGCTGCAGAAATTATTTTGATAAGTGGAAATAAGTATAAAAATAGTATTTTAGTTGATATATTAGCAGCTGCTTTAGCAAATGTAAGTGGTGCAGTTTTTTCATATTTATTATTTTTCGGTAAAAATGCCGGAGCTTTATATATAACATTAATAATATCAGCCTTATCAGGTGGTATGGGAGGAGTTTTAGCAAATATATTAGGTCAAACAAGACAAAATGGAATATTTAAAAATGTTTTGGAACAAAAATCTTCATAAGTAAAAAAATTTTTATTAGCAAGAAAATAGAATAACGAAAAAAGGAATATCTACTAAAAAATAAATAAATCGGGGAATTTATTCTCTAAAAAA